>CAIKNO010000545.1 GCA_903828805.1 uncultured Sandaracinus sp.
CCCCACGCGAGGCCGTCGTTCAGGTTGTTGACGAGACCCGCCTGGCTGATGCTCGACAGGTTCTTGTCGAGCCACGAGGTGCGCCAGAACACCTCCCTCGCGGGCGGGCGAGGTCCGTCCGCGTCCGCCGCGACGAGCCGGCTCTCGGCCTCGGCATGGCCCTTCGTCTCGCGCACCACGAAGACCGAGAGCAGCAGCCCCAGCGCGACGAACCCGAGTCCGAGAAGGAACGGCGCCGGCCTGAGTCCAAACTCCGCGGCGACGACCGCGGTGCCGAACGCGCTGCCGGCGACCGCGACGTACCCCGCGAATTCGTTGAGCCCCATCGCGAGACCGCGCCGCTTCGGGCCGACGAGATCGATCTTCATGAAGACCGTCGACGACCACGTGAGGCCCTGACTCACCCCCAGCAGTGCGTTGGCGACGAGCACCCACGCCCAGCTCGGAGCCCACATGAGCAGGAGCGGCACCGGCACCGCCACCGCCCATCCGACCACCAGCACGGGCTTGCGCCCGAAGCGGTCCGCGAGCCTGCCCGCGACGTAGTTCGCGGTCGCCTTGGCCGCGCCGAACACCGCGATGAACGAAAGGATGGCCGTCTTCGCGGTGAGTCCGAATTCCTGCTCGGCGAGCGGTGACAGGACGCTTCGCTCGAGCCCCACCATCGCGCCGACGAAGCCGTTGACGAGCACGAGCCAGGCGAACTGCGCGAGGTTCTCCCGCAGGCCCAGGCGAATCGGCCTCACGCGGCGGGCTGCGGCGCGTCCGGGCGCGCGTGACGGGCGACGAACGCCCGCAGGCCCTCGCGGTCCACGTGGATGAGCAAGGCGACGACATCCCCCGGACGGGCCCACGCGAACGCTTGCTCGAGCGCCTCGATCTCCGTGCTCGCCCGGACGCACGGGGTGGGCGAACGGCCGGGCGAGGACGACGCGTCGAGGGCCTGGAACGCGCGCTCGAAGAGCGCCGGGACCTCGCCGGGCGCGCGTCCTCGCAAGTAATCGTGCATTTCCCGCACGAAGATCCCGTCCGGGCCTGCCGCGTGGATGGCGCGGGCCATGCCGGTGATCTCCGCGTCCGTCCGATCACCGGCGCTGCCCGTGATGACCGCGAGGCGGCCCGTCGACCGCGCCCGCAGCGACGCCACGAGGCCCATCACCGCGCGGATCCCGTCGGGGTTGTGCGCGAAATCGGCGAGCAGCGTGACGCCGCCGAGCACCCTCACCTCCCCGCGACCCGGGTTCTGCGCTGCGTCGAAGCCCCGCAGCCCCGCCACGATCGCGGCGTCGGACGCCCCGAGGGCCCACGCCGCCGCGGCGGCGCCCAGCGCGTTCTGGACGTTGTGGCGGGCTGCACCGCCGAACGTGATCGGGATCTCCGCCACGTCGAGCAGGGGCACGACGTCCGGCCCATCGAGCCGCGTCACACGCCCACCCTCGCAGACGACCGCGCGACCGTGCCCCTCGAGGTGCGCCCTCACGAGCGCCTTCGTCGCGTCCGAGGCCGCGTCGAGGTCGGCGAAGAACACCACGGGCCGCCCGAGGCCCGGCGCGAGGGACACGAGGTTCGGATCGGCCGCGTGGAGCACGACGGTGCCGCCCGGGCGCACGGCGCGCGCCACGACCCCCTTCACCTCCGCCATCGCCGGGACGTCCTCGACCCCGAAGCTCCCCAGGTGGTCCTCGCCGACGTTCGTCAGCACCGCCACCTCGCACGCCTGCACCGCGAGCCCGCGCCTCAGGATGCCGCCCCGCGCCGTCTCCAGCACCGCGAGACCGACGCCGGGGTGTCGGAGGATCGTGCGGGCCGCGAACGGGCCGGTGCAATCGCCCGACTCGAGCTCTTCGCCTCGCAGCGTGAGCGCGTCCGACGAGCTCGCGCCCACCGCCCAGCCGGCCTCCTGCATCAGCCGGGCGAGCAGTCGCGAGGTCGTCGTCTTGCCGTTCGTGCCGGTGACGAGGGCCACCGGCACCGCGCCGAGGTCCGCCCACGGCACGTCGGCGCTCGGAGGCACCGCGCCCGTCGGGAACGCGCGCGACGTGCGTCCATGCCCGACGCTCACCGTCTCGTCGTCCCACAGGAACGGCACCGCACGGCGCGCCGCCTCCGACGCGAGCTCGAGCAGCCGTGGATTGCGATGCTGTGCGAGCAGCGTTCGGACCTCCTCGCGCTTGGGCTCGAGCGGCAGCGACGGTCGGCCCTCGAGCATCGCCTGGGCGCTCCACGCCGCCCACTCGCTCATCTCCGCGCACGCGAACATCGCATCGAGCGGGGCCTCGTAGCCGATCGTCACGGCCCGACCGCGGACGCGCAGCGTCAGGGCCGGCGCGGTGTCCATCCCCAGCGCCGCGCGCATCCGGCCGAGCTCCGACGCGTACGCGTCGCGCACGCGGTCGACCGACTCGCCCTCCGAGAGGGCGAGCTCCACGACGACCAGCGGCCGGGGGCCGAGGAGGTTGGGGCCGGTCAGCCGGCGCGTGTCGACGAGCAGCATCGTGGCCCTGGACTCAGTCGTCCTGCTCCCGGGCCAGGCGCACGCCGCGCTCGTCCGCGATGACGGTGGCCCCGGCGATCAGGGCCTCGCTCGAGGCGTCGAGCGCGCCTGTCGGCACGACCGAGAGGCCCGCGCCGATCGCGTCCGGCGCGGCGGCCTTCGGCTCCTCTCCCGCGGGCGTGAAGTAGACGACCTGCTTCCAGCTGCGCGAGAGCTTGTCGGCGAAGATGAGCACGAGGTCTCCGCGCCGACCCATCCGGAGCGCGCCGTCGATCGCGGCCTGCTCGTCGGGGATGACGTGGATCCGCTCCGCGGGAACGCCGAGCGCGAGCAGCTCGGCCTCCATCATGCGAGGCACCTCTTCGGGGCCGCGCCCACGCGTGTCGTCGTCCCGCCGCAGCACGAGGTGGTCGAACCCGGTCGCGGCGATCCGGGCGATGGCCCGGAGGTCTTCGTCGCGCCGATCGCCCGGGCCCGCCAGCACGCAGATGCGACGACCGCCGCACTCCATGCGCCGCACCAGGTCGGTCATGGCCTGCACGGCCGCAGGGTTGTGGCCGTAGTCGAAGATCACCTTGAACGGGTGCTCGTTGTAGATGTTGGTGCGCCCGGGCACCTGGAAGAAGGTCGCGTCGAACGTCCGCAACCCCTGCCGGATGTTCTCCACCTTGATGCCCATCGCGTAGGCCATCACCGCCGCGAACATGGCGTTCTGCACGTTGTGCATCGCCTTGCCTTCGACGGTCGCGGGGATGAGGTGCGTCCACAGCAACGGGACGTGCGCGCCCTTGTCGTAGAGCGTGATCATCTGCCCGTGGATGCCGTCCTCGAGCACCGCGGCCAGCCCGCCGGCGCGCAGATGCTGGCGCACCAGCTCCTGCCGCGGGTTCATCGTCACGTACGCGATGCGCGCCGCCTGGGTGTGGTCGGCCATGCGCAGACAGTGGTGGTCGTCCGCGTTGAGGACGGCACAGTCGCGGGCCACCTCGACGACGATGCGCTTCACCTCGGCGAGCTGCTCGAGGGTGTCGATGCCGCCGATGCCGAGGTGGTCGGCCGCGATGTTGAGCACGGCCCCGACGTTGCAGTGCCGGTACCCGAGCCCGGCACGCAGCAATCCGCCCCGCGCCGTCTCGAGCACGGCCACGTCCACGAGCGGATCGCGCAGCACCATCTGCGCCGATTGCGGCCCGGTCATGTCGCCGGTCACGGTGCGCTCGCCGTCGATGTAGACGCCGTCCGTGGTCGTCAGGCCCACCGTGAGGCCCGCCATCTTGTGGATGTGCGCGAGCATCCGAGCCGTCGTGGTCTTGCCGTTCGTGCCGGTGACGGAGGCGATCGGGATGCGGGACGGCGTCCCCGGCGGAAAGAGCATGTCCATCACCGGGCCCGCCACGTCCCGCGGCTTGCCTTCCGTCGGCGCGACGTGCATCCGGAAGCCCGGCGCGGCGTTCACCTCGCAGATGCCGCCGCCGATCTCCCGGTGGCTCTGCGAGATGTCGGCGGTGATGAAGTCGACCCCGCACACGTCGAGGCCGATCGCCATCGCGGCGCGCTGGGCCATGTCGCGGTTGTCGGGGTGCACGACGTCGGTCAGGTCGATCGCCGTACCGCCCGTGGAGAGGTTCCCGGTCCCGCGCAGGTAGAGGACCTCGCCCCTCGGAAGGACCGTCTCGCGGGTGACGGAGCGCAGCGCCATCAAGCGCTCCGCCTGATCGTCGAGCTCGAGCCGGGTGAGCACCTTCTCGTGACCGATGCCGCGACGCGGATCGCTGTTCACCAGGTCCACGAGCTGCGCGACGGTGCGCTCCCCGTCTCCGACCACGTGCCCGGGCACGCGCTTGGCGACCGCGATCAGCTCTCCGCCGACCACGAGCATGCGGTGGTCGAACCCGGTGAGGAAGGTCTCGACGACGACGCTGCGCGCGTGCTCGCGTGCCTTCTCGAAGGCGACGCGGATCTCGTCCTCGGTCTTCAGGTCGAGCGAGACCCCGCGCCCGTGGTTGGCGTCGAGGGGCTTGACGACGACGGGGTAGCCGAGACGTCGGGCCGCCGAGACGGCCCCGTCGGCCGAGCGCACGACGTGCTGCCTCGGCACCGGCAGCCCGAGATCCCCGAGGATCTGGTTCGTCTCCTCCTTGTCGGAGGCGATGGACACCGCGATGTGCCGCGTCTCCGAGGTGACCGTGGCCTGGATGCGCTTCTGGAACTTGCCGTGCCCGAACTGGATGAGGCTGTAGTTGTTCAGACGCAGCCAGGGGATGTCGCGGGCCTCGGCCGCGCGCACGAGCGACGCGGTGGACGGACCGAGCTGCTTGCGCTGCGCGAAGTCGATGAGCTCGACGAGCTCCGCCTGGAAGTCGAAGTCGTCTGCCACCGGGTCTTCGCTCGGCTGCAGGTCCGGCGGCAACAGGCTGTGGAGCAGCTTGAGGGCGAGGTCGCCCGCCGCGGCGCCGACACGCTCTTCCTCGTACTCGTAGACGACGTGGTAGCGGGCCGTGATGCCCTCCCCGCGCGTCTTGCCGAACACGACCTTCGCGCCCGTCAGCTGCTGCAGCTCGATGACCACGTGCTCGAAGACGTGGCCCATCCAGGTGCCGCCATCTTCGGTGAGCCGGCGCACGAACCCGCCGGCGCATCCGTAGGAGCACGTGTGCTCCTGCAACGACGGGAGAACGTGCATCAGCTTCTCGTTGAACCCGGGGATCCTGGCGCTGGGCCACTCCTCCAGGGCGCCGAGGTCGAGGGTGACGCGCATCACGGGGAAGTGCGCGTAGAGACTGGGACCGCGGTAGACGCGTCGCTCGAGGACCTGCATCGGGCGCGACGATATCACCGCCCGCCCGGCAGTTCCCAGAACGGCGCAACGCCCTACGAAACCATCGGCTCAGGGCGACGCGGTGCGGGTCGTCAGATCGAACGAGCCGCCTTCGATGAGGACGTGCACGCGGACGTTGGTCATCGAGACGGTCTGGCCGTCGCGGGTCTCCGCGATGGACGAGTGCTCGAGCCCGGCGCCGTCCACGATGGTGATGCCACCGGCGCCGACGACGCTCAGCTTCGAGTCCGCGTCGATGAACGCCGCGGTGTCCTCGTCGAGCCCCACGCCCACGGCGAAGGGGTTGTACGCGAGCGCCGTGAGCAGCCGGCCGAGCCGGTCGCGTTGCCGGAAGTGCTGGTCGAACACGAAGCGGTTCGTCAGCCCGAAGCCCGGTGCGAGGGTCACGAGCCCCGCCTTGGGCGTGTTCCCCTCCTGTCCCTGCGCGATCATGTGCTCGCTCAGGATGGCCGCGCCGGCGCTCGTCCCGCCGACCGACACGCCGCGGGCGTTCGCCCTCCGGATCGCGGTCGCCATCGGCGTGCCGCCGAGGATGGTCGAGAGGCGCAGCTGGTTGCCGCCGGTGACGAACACCGCGCTCGCGTGGTCGAGGTACTTCAACCACTCGTCGCGTGCGGCGTCCGCGCGCGTGACGATCGGAAGCGACTTCGCTTCGTACGCCCCGAGCTTCTTGAACAGCTTCTCGTAGCGGCTCCCGGTGTCCTCGAGGCTCGAGGCCGTGGGGATGATCACGACCCGCGCGCGCTTGCCGCCCGACACCTCGAGGAAGCGGCGCAGCACCCGGACGTCGCCCTCCTTGTCCTCGGCGCCACCGATCGGGACGATGAAGCCGCGGCGATGATCCTCTTCGATTTTTGCAGGGCTCATGTCGTTGTTCTCGCGGCGGACGGCTCGAACGTCCCGTGCACGATGGTCGCGCCCGACCGGACGTGGAAACGTCCGAGGGCCATCACGTCCCTCACGCGGTGTCCCTCGTCGAGCACGACGAGGTCCGCGTCCTGGCCCGGGGCCAGCCGACCCTTCGCGCCGAGGCGCAGCAGCGCCGCGACGTTGCTCGTGAAGACCGGGAGCACGTCGGCGAGCGCCAGGCCACGCAGCAGCAGCTCGCGAAGCGTCTCCGCGAGCGCCGAGGGGCTCCCGACGTCCATCGACGCGACGTGGCCGTGCGCGTCGAAGGTGGGCAGACATCCGCCCCCGTCCGAGCTGCACGTCAGGCCGCCGCGGGGCAAGCCGCTCGCGAGGTAGCGGGCGATAGCGTCCGCCGCGGAGAGCGCGGCCTCGCCCTCCTCGACGGGGAAGGCGGTCACGTCGATGGTCACCCCGCGGGCGGCGAGGCCCATCGCCTCCTCGAAGAGACGCGGCTGGCGGTTGACGTGCGTGGGATGGAACACCCGCGCCGGCAGTTCCGTCTGGTCGAGGGCGCGGCCGACGAGCTCGAGGCCGCGGGGACCATCGCCGAGATGAAGATGAAGCACCCCCGCCTTGCCGCTCATCATGCCGCCGACGTGGCAGTCCGAGGCGACACGGAGGAGTTCGTCGAACGTGGGCTGCGACGAGCGGTGGTCGCTCAGCGCGAGCTCGCCGACGCCGAGGATAGGATCGACGAAGCAGAGGTCCGTGCGGACGCTCCCGGTCAGGGTCCGCAGGGGAAGCTCGTAGCTGCCCGTCCAGCAGTGGGCCGAGAGGCCCTCGGCGCGCAGTCCGAGGGTCGTGGCGACCAGGTCGGCCATCGTGCGCGTGGTGCCGTCGGTGCCGAGCACGCCGACGCCCGTCGTCACGCCGGCGCGGGTCAAAGCGCCGAGCGCGAGGCGGGGGACGCGCGAGGCCGGCCCCGACTCGCCGCCGCCGCCCGTCAGATGCAGGTGCGCATCGACGAGGCCGGGCACCACGCGCGCGCCCTCGAGCTCGATCAGCTCGCAGAGGGACGGCGCGGGCACGGGAAGGTTCGGCCCCATCGCCAGGATCTTGCCGCCGCCCACGAGCACATCCCCCCGTCCGAGGGGCTCGGGCGCGAAGAGATCCGCATCTCGAAGGAGCAACAGAGTCGCCACGCGCGCCCTTGTACCCGAGGTCGACGCGGAAATCACGCGGAAGGACACGCCGTGCCGCGGCCTCGAAGCGCCGGCGGCGGCGCCGTCAGAGGATCTCGAGAAAGCGCACGATGGGATCGATGTGTTCGTCGTCGAACTCCCGCAGGTGCGGGTCGGGCGGCCCAGCGACGCGGGGGTCCGGATCGAGCGTGCGCACGTGGCCGTAGTGCCGCACCACGTCGCGCAACCCCGTGAACGTGCCCGCGTGCCCGTACGGCGCGCTCAGGCGGATCCCGCGCAGGGTCGGGGTTCGGAACGCCCCCCGCGTCGCGGCCGGCACGGTGCTGAGGCGCGCGAGCGGGTCGGGGGTCCCAGGCGCATCGCTGAAGGCCCCCTGCGCGCGGAACGGCGAGGCGCGCAAGGCCTCGAAGGCCGACGCGCGGCCGAGGTCGAGGTCCGGCCCCTCCCCCACCCCGGGCATCGCGATCGAGTGAAAGGCCCCGTTCGTGAGGAGGGGACCCGAGTGGCACTGCGCGCAGCCCGCCACGAGGTACGACTCGAGCCCGTGCCGCTGGTCCTGCGTCAGCGCGTCGAAGTCGCCTCCGACGTACGCCGCGAGCGGCGAGACCGGCAGCGGGAGCGTTCGCTGATACGCCTCGAGGGCCTTGCCCGCGTTGGCGAACACGCGCGTGACGGCCTCTCGATCGGCCGCGTCCATCGCCTCCCACGCCGGCTCTCCCGGCATGCCGCGGGCCGGGAAACGTGACGCTTGCTCGAGGGGCGGGAGGGCTCCGAAGAGCGTCTCGTAGGGGCCGCGGTAGGCGGCGGCGATGCGGTGCGCGACCTCGAGCCGGGTGCTGCCCATCTCCTCGGGGCTCTCGATGGGCCCGAGCGCCTGGGCCCACAGGGAGTCCGCGCGCCCATCCCAGAACGGCCAACGAACCCACGCGGCGCCGAGCAGGGTCGGGGTGTTCCGGCGGACCTCGGCGATGCCCATCCCGCGCGGTCGCGCATCGGTGAACGCGCGCGCTGCGTCGTGGCAGGAGGCGCACGAGACGCCGGCCGGCGAGATCGAAGGATCTTCGAAGAGCCCATGGCCGAGGGCGGCCGCCTCCGGACGATCGGCCACCGCATTCGAGGGGCTCGCGGAGGGCACCGGCACGCGGGCCATGTCGACGATGAGGTCCCAGCGATCGCGGGAGAACCGGCCGTCGACGAGCACCGGGTCCGGCGTTCTGGGCAGAGGCTCGCCGGCGAGCCGCGCCTGCACCGCCCGAACCACCTGCTCGACCTCCCCCGCCCGCGGATCGGTGAGCACCCGCTCGACGTGCAAGGTCCGCGCATCGACGACCGCGACGAGCGGCAGCGCGATGCCCGCGAGGGCGAGCGGCCCGAGGGTCTCGTCGGGGTCGGCCACGAGCGCGCCCGGCGCGACGTCGTAGAACCCAGAAAACACCGACAATTGCGCAGGAGTCATGGGCATCGCGTCCCCGTCGGCCGCCCACAGATCGAGCACCGTCACGCCCGGCATCGAGGCGAGCGGCGCGGTGTGCCCGACGTGCCAGAGCGCGGGCGCGGACCACGCCGCGAGCTGGCGCAGCACGACGAGCGTGCCGGGCGCAGCGCACGGCGCATGGAACGCGTCGAGCCGCACCTCGCCCGCGGCTCCGGTCCACACGAGCGCCGGAAGGTTCCTCGAGGCGACACTTCGCTCCCCCTCGAGCACGCCCGGCGCGGCGATGCAGCCCCCATCCGGCTCCGCACCACCGTCCGTCCCGCCGTCGGCGGCTCCGAGACCCGGGGCCGCGCACCCACCGCACATCGCGGCGAGGTTCATGGCGGCAGCGATGGCGAGGCCCCTCATCGCGCACGATGGCATCGTCGCGCACGACGAAACCGTCGCCGCCCACGCAGCGCGCCTCGCAGGGCCTGGACTGGAAGTCGGGTCGAGCATCGGCCGACGTGCCCCGCACGTCGGGGCCCTCGCAGCGCCGAGCATAGGACCACCTCCGGCCCGTGAACACCGCGGCGCGCAGCCGGCGGCCCCTCAGGACGCCAGGGGCGAGAACGACGCCGCGCCCCACCACACGACCGCCGCCCCCCGCACCGCGAGCTCGAGGACCAGGGCCGCGAGGTGCCGGCGCCGCACGGCCCGCTCGTGCGCGGTCTCCACCTCCTCCACCGGCACGACCGCGCCGGTGGAACGACGCGTCGGCGAGGCGACCCAGCCCGCGTGCGGCAGCACGACGTGCAGCTCGCCGTGCGCCCGGGTCGCGAGCCACGCGTCGGGGTGCGCGGCCTTCGCCACGTCGAGCCGCACCCATCCCCCATCGGCGCGCTGCGCGAGCGCCTCGCTCCCTTCGCCGCCCTCCACCCGAACGGACTCCGCGCGCTCGAAGCGCCGCTCCTCCTCGAGCCAGGCGAGCAGCTCGTGCACCGGACGCAACGCCGGGACCGCGAAGAGCATGCACAGGGTCAACGCGGCGAAGGGCGGCACGAACGGGCGCAGGCCCGGCAGCAGCCCCGCGAGACCCACGGCCCCGCCGAAGGCGAGCACGGGGAGCGCCCACGCGAGCCTCCCCATCGTGGGCCGGCGGGCGTCTCGCGCATCGGGCGCGATCGTGGGTCCTGCGGGCAGATCCACCAGCACCGCGCACAGCGAGGCGAGATCGACGGTCGAGGCCGCGCGGCGCACGAGCCACGGCGGCGTCGCGCCCTGTCGCGCGACCGTGATCGTGCGGCCCTCGGCGTCGCGCACCTGGGCGAGCACGGGCACCCCGCCCGACGACTCCACGCGGCCGGTCGCGGTGTCCCATGAGAGCGCCGTCCGCACGTGATCGCCGTCCCACTCGACGATCCCCTCCGTGGTCCACACGACCCGCCCCGGGCGAGGACTTCGGAAGCGGTCGAGCCAGGGCGGGAGCGCCGTGCCCAGCGCGAACGCGAGCGGCATCGAGAGCCACCCGAGCAGGCGCGCGGCGGCGCCGTGGAGACCGAGCCACGAGGGCCCCAACCACGCGAGCCACGCGCCGAGTCCGGCGAAGCCGAAGACCGCGCCCGCGAGCGCGAGCCGCCCCCGCCGCCGGACCGGCGGTGCGGTGTCGAGCGCCCCGTGACGGTCCGCGCCGCTCATCGACCGGCCACGAACGGGTTGTGATTGCCCTGGATCCGAGCGATCCGGGCATCGCGCTCGCGCTCCCACGCATCGACCGGATCGGCCTCGCTCCAGCGCTCGAACATCCGCCGTTCGCCGGCCGTGAGGGGCAGCCGGTCGGGGTACTGATCCGCCATGTAGAGCCAGGCGCGGGCGACGTCGCCGCGCACCGCGCCGGGGGGCTCCGTCGCGCCGTCGGGCACCCCGTGTTCGACCTCGAAATCGCACGCCCCGTAGGCCCGCACCTCGCCTCGCACCTCACCGTAGGGGCGATCGGAGCGGTCCTCGTTGAGTTCACCGACCGCCGGCACGAGGTTGTGCATGTCCCCGAGCATCTCGCGGAAGCGCGGGTCACCCCCGTGGTCGGGGCCGTGCGCGCAGCAGGTCCGTCCGCGGTCGCCCCCCGGGCAACCACGCCAGCAGGGCAGCCCCTGTCCGAAGCGCGCCGCCGGGACCTGGTGCTCCCACTCGATGCGGCGGGTGCGACGCGAGTGCCCGCGCGGGACGTACCCGCACGCGGCGCGGTCGATCTCTCCTCGCGCATCGTAGGGACAGCCGCAATACGCCTCGGTGCGGTGGTCGGCGTACACCTCGTCCCGCAGATGCCGCTTGGCGGTGTCGAACGAGAGGACGCGGTGCGGCGGCCTCGGGCTCGAGGCACCGGCGGCGAGCCGGTTCGACGCCGCCTCGCGCGGTCGAGCCGGCGCCGCCTCCTCGGGCGCCCACGCGCTCAGGTCGTCGGGCATGCGGCACCCCGACACGGCGAGGCCCACGGACGCGAGCGCGAGAAAGACGAGGGACGTTCGCATGGGTCTTCGCAACGACGGGGGTGCAGCGTCGCCGCCGCGGCCGATGGTACACCGGACCCGCGCGGGTCCTGGGCGCTTCGGGGGAGTTCGTCGCCGTGGTCCGAGGGCCGTCTGCGGTGAGGCCGCCGACCGCGCGTCGTCCCGCCGCCGGCCGCCGCTCCACTGTCCACGGATCCGGACGGCTGGACGATCGTGGGCGTGATAGCGTGCGCCGCGCCGGGGGGCGGAGGCCAAGCACGCCTCGTCGATGGCCCCGGCATCAAGGAGCGCGCATGAGCATTCTGAATTCGGTCGGTCGTACGGTGACAGCCCTGGCCCTCACGGGCTGTTGTTTCGGAGGCCTCACGACCCCCGCCGCGCCCGGCACCGACCCCACGGCCGTCCCCGGTGCGGTCCCTGCCGTGCCGGGGGCCGTCGCGCCCGCGGTCCCCGGAGCGGCGGTCGCAGGCTCCGTCACCTCGACCGTCACCCTCGCCCCGGGGTTCCTGCCGGACCCGAACGTCACGATGGGCGTCGCCGGCGGTCCGAACGCCGCGGGCGCGTTGAACCCCTCCTGCCGCGGCTCGATCCCCGCCGCGCCGAGCGTGATCCTCAACGCCACGGCCCCCTTCGCGAACCTCCGCGTGCTCGTCCACTCCGCGGCCGCCGACACCACCCTGGTCATCCGGCACCCGGACGGCACCTACACCTGCGACGACGACTCCGGCGGCGACCGGAACCCCGTGGTGCAGGGTCCCTTCGCGGCGGGCCAGCACCAGATCTTCGTCGGCATCTTCGCCGGCGCGGGCGCGGTCGCCCCGTTCACGCTGGGCATCACCGAGATGGCCACCGTGACCCCGCAGAGCCTCGGCGTCGCCGGCGCCGCGGCGGCGCTGCCGGTCGCGCCGCCGGCCATGCCGATCGTGCTCGCCCCCGGGTTCGTGCCCGATCCGAACACGTCGAGCGGCCGCGCGGGCGGTCCGGTCGATGCCTCGACGCTGGACGCCACGTGCCGCGGCTTCATCGCGACCGTTCCGAACCACGTCTTCACCGCCACCGGTTCCTTCACGAACCTCCGGGTCATCGCGAGCGCGACCGTCGACACCACGCTCGTCATCCGCCGCCCCGACGGCACGCTCGTCTGCAACGACGACGGCGAGGGCTGGAACCCGATCGTGCAGGCGCCCTTCGCGCCGGGCGCCTACCAGATCTTCGTCGGCACCTACAGCGCCGCGACCGCCGGGGCGCCGTCCAACCTCGGCATCACCGAGCTGCCCTCGGTGACCGCCGCGACGCTCGGCACCCCGCCCGCCATGTGACCTTCGCCCTGGCCGGGGAGCGCGCGGTGCGGCTCCCCGGTCGCCGCGTCCGAGGGCCTCGGAGCGCCCCGCGCAGGCGCCCGGACGTTCCACCTTGCTGTGAGGCCACCGCGGACCGCACGCTCGGGCGATGCGCCGACCCACCGCCCGCCGCCTCTGCATCGTCTCGTGGCTCGTGCTGCTCGGCGGATGCCAGGAGCCGGTGGGGCCCCGCGGACGGGACGGCGGCGGCAGGACGGACGGGTCGACCGAACGCGGTGATGCCGGCGCGGAACGCTGTGACCCCGGTCTCGATTCCGACGGGGACGGTCTCACGGACGACGTCGAGTGCGTGCTCGGCAGCGACCCCTTCGTGCGCGACTCCGACATGGACGGCGTCGCCGACGGCGACGAGGCCGCCTACCCGCGCATCTGCGTCGGCGCCGACTCGTCTGCTCAGCGCCGGCCTCCGCCCGCCTGCACCGCGGACGCGGCGTGTGAGCCCGGCGAGCGCTGCACCGGCCTCGACCCCACCCGCGCGGAC
>CAIKNO010000546.1 GCA_903828805.1 uncultured Sandaracinus sp.
ACGCGCTCCCCGACCTCGCCGTCGACCCCGAGATGCGCCTGCGGGTGCCCCACCTGAGCGCGGAGCTCGCGGCGGCGCGTGCACGGCACCCGTGGGTTCTTCACGTGCAGGATCCGCAGGATCTGCACGTCACCGGCGTCGCGCCCGCGAGCCGCGTGCTGGCGCGCCTCGCGTCCGAGCCGCGATGGCTGGGCACGCACCTCGCCGTTCTGTGGGCGCCGTTCGCGCACCCGTTCGCGGACGCCGTGCGCGCCGCGGTCGACGCGCGGCCGACGAAGCTCACGAGGAAGGCGCTCGACGCCGCGGTCATCGCGCTCTTCGACGCGGTCGTGCGGGACGTCGGCGCGGTGCGCGGCTCGGCCCCGCAAGAGGAGGCCGTGTTCGCCGCCGCGGCGGTCGAGCTCGCGACGCTGCGCCCCCGGTCGGGCGATCCGACGCCGGACCATCACGCGGTGTCGATCCTCCTCGCCGACGGCTGGTCCCGCGGCACGATCGCACCCGCCGTCTCGCTCGGCGCGCGCCACGAAGAGACCCCACGCTGGGAGGCGGCCATCGACCGTGCGCTCCGCTGACGCACGGCGCTGCGCGCCACGACGCCCACGCGCGCCACACGGCACGACGCCCCCGTGCGCCGCTCATGCGCCGCGGCCCGCCGGACGATCCGAACGGTCGCTTCCTGATGGCCCGCGCGTCGTGCATCCTCGACGTCCGTGCGCTCGTCGCCCACGGCCCTTCGCCGCCCGCGCGCCGACGCATGCAGGGCGACCCTTTCGATCGCCGTGCTCGTGCTCGGCTGCGCCTCGGGGGGATCGGTCCCATCGCGTGGCCGCTGCGCGCGGAACACCGACTGCGCGGTCGCGACGGAGTCGTGCGTGGAGGGGCGCTGCGCCCCGCCGAGCGCGACGCTCGCCGTCGATCTCCGCACCGACTACGCCCCGATGACCGACTTCGACGGGCTCGAGGTCATGGTCGATGGAACCGCGCGGCTCTCGCTGCGCGCCGCCTCGGTCGACTACCGGGTCCGGCAGCGGCTCGGCGAGCTCCCGTCCGTCACCTCCGGCCGGCGCGCCATCGAGGTGCGCCTCCTGCGCGGGGCGGCGCTCGTCGCGGCGCGGACGGTCGTCGCGGAGGTCCTCGGCGACGGCGTCGTCTTCGTCGTCGTCGCGCGGTCCTGCGCGGCGCGTGTGTGCCCCGCGGAGGGCGATCCCGCGTCGGCCACGGCGTGCGACGAGCGCGGCTGCGTGCCCCCCGAGTGCACGCCGGACGAGCCCACGCTCTGCATGTCCCCGGATGCCGGAACGGCGGTCTCGGACGACGCGGGCGCGGAGCCTCCCCTCGATGCGGGCCTCACCCCCGACGCCGGCGAAACCCGCGATGCCGCGACGCCGGATGCCGGCCCTCCGCCCGATCCATGCGCCGGGCTCGCGTGCGCGGGCCACGGTTGGTGCGAGGCGGGCCTCTGCCTCTGCGACGTGGGCTACGCCGGCGCCTCGTGCGAGACCTGCGACGGCTCGTGGCGCGCCGAGTCCGGGAGCGCGCCCCTCGTGTGTCGACCGTCGAGCGGTCTCGACGGCACCGAGTCGGGGGATCCGATGCTCGATGGGACGCCCGGGGACGACTTCATCCGCGGCCTCGGCGGGGACGACATGATCCGCGGCCTCGACGGCTCGGACTACGTGAACGGCAACCTCGGACGCGACAGCGTGAACGGGAACGTCGGGCGCGACGAGGTCGCCGGCGGCGCGGACGACGACGTCGTGATGGGCGGCGCGGACGACGACGTCGTGATCGGCGGGATGGGCAACGACATCGTGATCGGCGGCCTCGGCGTCGACCGCCTCATCGGGGACGACACGCTCCAGGGCAACGCCGGCGACGACCGCTACATGATCGACGGCCTCGGCAACGACCGCTTCGAGGACGACGAGGGCCTCGACGCAGCCCGCTGCGTGCCGGGGATCCGGGTGATCTCCGACACACGGGTCGGCGCCGATCGACTGCTGATCCTGTCGAACGGGAGCCGCGTGACGATCGTCGGTGACCGGATCGAGAGGATCCTGGGGTGCTCGTGATGCGGTGCGCCGCGCGGGAGAGGATGAGATGAGGACCAGCAAGGGCGCGCGGATGCGCGGGGTGACGCGGGCCACGCTCGCGGGGGCGGTCGCGTGGATGGCGGGGTGCTCGTCGGCCGTCGAACCGACGACGGCGCGCTGCGCTCGGGCGACGGACTGCGAGATCGGCGAGGCCTGCCTCGACGGGCGCTGCGTGACCTCGACGGTGGGCGGGGATGCGTCCTCGCCCACCTTCGATGGCGGCCCGGGCGTCGACGCCGCGTCGAGGTTCGACGCGGGACCGGACGACGCCTCGTGCGGAGGCGCGGGCTTCGGTGTGACCGGCCTCGCGCCCGAGGTCCTCGTGCTCTTCGACCGCTCCTGCTCGATGCGGCGCCGCTACGACGCCGCGGGCGCGGCCTCGCCCCCGACGCTCGCCTCGTTCACGAGCGGACCCGACGATCCGGCGGGGCGTTGGTACGTCGCCCGCGAGGCGGTGCGGGGCCTCGTGGCCCGGCATCCGACCGACGTCCGCTGGGGCCTCGTCGTCTTCCCCGACGTGCTCGACGGCTGCGGCGCGAGCCCGGGTCTCCGGGTCGCTCCGGGGGACGGAACGGGCCCCGCCGTCGTCGCGTCCCTCGAGCGCCCCGAGGTCTCACCTTACACGCTCTGCACGCCGCCCCTCGCGACCCCGCGCACGGGCGATCAGCCGGCCGAGACGCCGACCCTCGAGGCCCTGAGCGCGGTCGCGCGGCTGCCCGCCCCAGCCGACCCGGAGCGCGAGCGGGTCGTGCTGCTCGTCAGCGATGGCGCGGCGACGTGCGGCGCGACGCCCTCGAGCCTCGGTGCCGAGACCGCCTCGATGCGCGCCGCGGGCGTTCGCACCGCGGCCGTCGGCTTCAGCCTCGCGGCCGAGGTCACGGCCGCGACACCCATGCTCAACGCGATCGCCGACGCCGGCGGGCTCGCGCGGGCGGGTGGCGGCGACCGCTTCTACACCGCCGGCTCCCCGGCGGAGCTCGAGGCCGCGTTCAACGCGATCGTCGCGGCGTCGATCCCCTGCACCTTCCGCCTGAGCGATGCGCCCCCCGATCCGGCCCTTCTCCGGGTCTCCCTCGACGACGTGCCGATCTCCGCCGATCCGGTCGACGGGTTCTCGTACTCACCCGGCGCGGGGACGCTCACGCTGCACGGCGCGGCGTGCGGGCGGGTCCAGCGGCGCGAGGTGTCGCGGATCGGGGTCGGCTACGGCTGCGCCGCGCCGGCGTGCGTTCCGGTGGACGAGGTCTGCGACGGCCTCGACAACGACTGCGACGGCGCGGTCGACGACGACTGCCTCGGCTGATTTACCGCGCATCGTCGGAGCCTTGCGCCGGAGCAGGGGACTCCACACCGACGAGGGCGCGCTCGACGGCGCGCGTCGAACGCGCGAGTTCGATCGACGTCCCCTCCCCCGTCGACAGTGCGCCGCGCCCTCGGCCTCCACCGCACGATGGCGGTGGCCTCTCGACCGAGGTCGAGACGTCACCGCCATCGCCGTGCGCCGGGCCGGGCCGACGCGTGCGCGGAGGCGCGACGACCCCACCGTCGTCGCGCCCCTCGCCGTCAGGGAGTCGCGCGGTAGAAGTAGAGGTTGTCGACCCAGAGGTGGGTCGTCATGTTCACCGGGATCTCGCTCTTGAGGATGTACTGCGAGAGGTGCGCCCGCGACGTCAGCCCCGAGCCCGCGTCGGGCGAACCCGTCGTGTCGAACGCCGAGAGCGGGATGTCGAGGCTCATCCAGCGACCCGTCATGAGCGTCCGGGTGCCCGAGGGGCCACCCGTCGGCGTCCAGAGCAGCTCCGCGTCGCGATCATCGACGCCCGGGCTGTACATGCCGTCCGCGCCCCAGTCGACGAGCTTGATCGTGAAGAGCTGACCGGCTGCGGCCATGCCCTCGACCCAGATGTCCACGTGCAGGTGCGTCATCGCCGAGGCGTTGATCTGGTTCGCACCCGTCGTCTCGATGCCCGCGAAGAGCATGTTCTCGTACGAGAGGACGTTGTTGCCCATGATCGTCGCGCGCGTGAGGACGGTGCGCATGTCGCTCCACGGCGTGCGGAACGTGTCGACGCCCACCTCGGTGTACGCGTCACTGAAGAGGGCGATCACGTCGGCCGGGTTGCGCGTCGGGGGCGTCGGCGCCGGCACGGTCGGGCCGAGCGGCGCGACGACCTGGAACGTCAGCGCACCCGCGGCCGCCACGCCCGCGAGCGAGCCGGTGATGCTCGAGGTGCCCTCGGCCACCGCGGTCACGACGCCCGAGGCATCGACCGTCGCGACGGCGGGGGTGCCCGACACGAAGTCGAAGAAGGCGGCGCCGGTCGGAGCGAGCGTGAGGTCCCTGCCCCCGAGGGCGTACGTGACCGCCGTGCCCGCGACCGCGTAGGTCGCGCCGAGGCCACGCGTCACGGTCTCGGTGGCCATCGCGGGGCGCGGGTTCGTCACCGTGCCGCTCGGCAGATTCACGAAGCGGATCTCGTCGAGGAAGATCGTGTACGCGCCCTCCTCGGAGCCCTCGGCGAAATGGAAGAGACCGAGCGCGCTTCCGAGCTTGGCGGGGTTCGGGAGCGGGATCGTGAACTCGGTCCACGTGGTCGTGAGATCGAGGCCGCCCGCGACCTCGGTCTTGAACGTCGTGTTGCCGGCGGCGTTGTCGCCCAGGCCCGCGACGTTCAAGTGGTGCGCGGCGTCCGCACGCGCGAAGAACGTGATGGCATCGAAGCCCGTGAGATCGCGTGCGGAGCCGGCCTCGACGATGAACGCGCCTCCCGTGTAGCCGCCCGCCGGCACGGCGATGCGGAGCGACGAGGTGCCCTCGTGGGCCTCGGTCGTCGTCGGCGCGACGTCGTTCGTCGAACCTCCGAAGGGCGCGAACATGACGTTCGGCCCGTACTCGTCGTCGAACACCACTCCGTCGCGCGAAGGCGCATTCACGGTCACCGCGGCGGTATCGCTCAGCGCGCCGACCGTCGCCGTGACGGTCGTGGTCCCAGAGGCGACCGCCGTGACGACGCCGGCGCCGTCGACCGTCGCCACCGCGGCATCGGCGGTGCGGAACGCGACGCCCGTGGTCACCGCAGCCGTGCTGCCGTCGTCGTAGGTGCCCGTGACCGTGAGCGCCTGGGTCCCACCGACGTCGAGCGTCGCCGTCGAAGGCGTGACGTCGATCGAGACGAGGGCCGCCATCGCGCCGCCGTCATCGCTCGGACCAGCGTCCGGCGCTGTCGCGGCGTCCACCGGGCCCGCGTCGTCCATGCCGCCATCGGGCATCGTCGTCCCGCTCTCGCAGGCCGTCAGGAGGGCCAGCGCCGCGGCGAGCCACAAGCGCCTCTGTCGTCCATTCGTCGAAGTCATCGAGCTGCTCCCTGGACCCACGGGCCCATCGTTCTGCGGCGGCTGTCCCCTCGGATCGGGCCGCGCGCAGAGTTCGTTTGTTCGTCGAACAAATCGTTACGCGGGTGTGGCCGGGCGGTCAAGCCGTGTGCACGGACGGGCTGTGAGCCCACGCCCGGCGTCGGCCGGCCACCCCACGTGCGGCCTCCGCGTTCAGTCGCCCAGCAGCGCGGGCTTGGGCGTCCGGTCGACGCGGAAGAGGCCCCAGTGCTTCTCGACTTCGTCGGGGTGGGGGCCGCCCTTCCACGGCTCGTCGAACGCCTCGAAGAGCATGAAGGGCTGCGACTCGCGGCGGGCCCACGACGTGAATTCCCGATAGAAACGTGCCTGTTCGGCCTCGCCGGCGGCGCCGATGATCTGACGGGCCGCGTCGCCCGACGGGTGCATGCGCGTCGCCCATCCCGTCTCGCCGAGGAGCACGGGCACCGCCGGGTGGGCCGCGCGGACCGCCTCGACCTGCCGGGCCGTCCAGGGCACCGCGTCGTCCAGCGTTTGGCGGTTCCACATCGCGTAGGCGTGCAGGACGAGGAAGTCGATCTCGCGCCCGACCACCGCGCTCTCGGGCTGCGTCCAGAAGGCGTAGTCGTCGGCCGTCGAGACCGGCTGGCGCACCGCCCCGCGCGCCCGCCGCAGCAGCTCGACGAGCCGCGCCACGGGCGTCCGGTGGCTGGACCAGGAGACCTGCGTCTCGTTGCCGACGCACACCGCGAACACCACGTCGGGGTACGCATTCGCGAGCCGGATCGCCGCGTCGAGCTCCCGGTCGTTGGCGAGGACGCGCGCGGGGTCGGGCGCGGAGCCCGCGTCGGGGGCGCTCTGCTCGCGGCCGATCCACGCGCCCAGCATCACCTGGAGCGGCAGCCGTCGCTCGCGGACGAGGCGCAGCACCGTCGCCGTCGCCCCCTGCGCGCCGTAGACGCGGATCATGGACCAGCGGGCCGACATGAGCTCGAGATCCTCGAGGATCTGTGCGTCGGACGGCTGCGCTCCGTCCGGCGACTGCCCCTGCCGGTACGGGCCGTACGCGACGCCGGCGAGGATCGGCGCGCCGTCGAGCCGCGGCACGAAGGGCCGGCGCGGGAGCGCGGCCGGGGCGGACGCCCGTGGGGGTGCGGCGCCGCTGCACGCGACGAGCAGGGCACCCGCCATCGCGAGCACGCCGAGGGCGCGCGACCAGGCGCGGGGGTCGAGGGCCTCCGGCACGTCGAGAGGGCGGTCGGATTCGTGGCGCATCGCGGGGTTCACCGGGAGCCATCGCGGCACCGCGGCGTCGCGGCGCCTTGACAGCAGCGAGGGGTCATCGATAGTTTGATCGGCGAACGAAGTAGCACAACCCGGCCTCCTCGCCGGCTGCGAGTCAGACCTTGCGATTTCCCGACCATTTCCTCTGGGGCGCAGCGACGTCCGCCTTCCAGATCGAGGGCGCCACGACCGACGACGGGCGTGGTGAGTCCATCTGGGACCGCTTTGCCCTCCGACCAGGGGCCATCGAGGACGGCAGCGACGGGCGGATCGCCTGCGACCACTACCGACGCTGGCGGGAGGACCTCGACCTGCTGACGACGCTCGGGGTCGGTGCGTATCGGTTCTCGATCGCGTGGCCCCGGATCCTGCCGACCGGCCGCGGCGCCGTGAACGCCCGAGGCCTCGACTTCTACGACCGTCTCGTCGATGGCCTCCTCGAGCGACGCCTGACCCCGTGGGCCACCCTGTACCACTGGGATCTCCCGCAGGCGCTCGAGGACGCGGGCGGCTGGCCGTCTCGTGACACGGTCGATGCCTACGTCGAGTACACCGACATCGTGACGCGCAGGCTCGGCGACCGGGTGCAGCACTGGATCACCCAGAACGAGCCGTGGATCATCGCCAACCTCGGCTACGACGCCGGCGTGCACGCGCCGGGCCGCAAGGACCTGCGTGCCGCGCTCGCGGCGGGTCACCACGTGCTGCTCGCGCACGGGCGCGCCGTCCCCGTCATCGAGGCGAACGTCCGCGACGCGCGCGTCGGCATCACGCTCAACCTCGCGCCCGGAGATCCCGCGTCCGAGCGCGCGGAGGATCGCGCCGCGGCGCAGCTCTTCGACGGGTTCTTCAACCGCTGGTACCTGGACCCGCTCTACCGGGGCGCGTACCCGGAAGACGTGGTCGCACACTACCGCGCGCGCCTCGGCGGCGACGACCCGCTCTCGTGTGTTCGCCCCGGCGACCTCGAGCAGATCGCCGTGCCCACGAGCTTTCTCGGGGTCAACTACTACTCGAGGGTCGTCCTGCGGGGCGAGACCGACGACTCGGGCGTGCTCGCCGCGCTCGCGGTCCCGCCGGGCGGCCCGGCCACGGACATGGGCTGGGAGGTCTATCCGAAGGCGCTCGAAGGGCTGCTCGTCCGCCTGTCGAAGGACTATGCGCCGGCCTCGATCGTCATCACCGAGAACGGCGCCGCCTACGCGACCGGACCCGGGCAGGACGGGCGCATCGAGGACCACGCCCGGGTGGACTACCTGAGGGGCCACCTCGAGGCGTGCCTGCGGGCGATCGGCGCAGGGGTGCCCCTCGACGGCTACTTCGTCTGGTCGCTCCTCGACAACTTCGAGTGGTCCTTCGGCTACACGAAGCGCTTCGGGATCACCTGGGTCGACGACGAGACGCAGGCGCGCGTCCCGAAGCGCTCGGCGCTCTGGTATCGAGACGTCGCGCGCCGCAACGCGCTCGACCCCGCGGAGGCACCATGAGCCGAGGTCGAGCGAGCGCAGGGCGGGCGAGCGGGTGGGCGCTCACGCTCGCGGCATGCGTCCTCTGCGCGACCACGACGGCCTCGGCGCAGTCCGCACCCGACGACGCGCCGGACGTGAGCGCCCCCGAGGCGTCGGCCGTGAGCGACACGGCGCCCGGCGCCGCCACGTCCTCCGACGACGTCCCGGCGGCCGCTCCCGCGGCGACCGAACCTGTCGCGACCGACGCGCGAGACGCTTCGCCGGACGCGAGCGCGACGCCGAGCGCAGCCCCGAGCGCCCATGCTGAGGCACCCCCGACGCCCACGCTGGCTGCGCCCCCCCCGGACGCCGCACCGCAAGGGGACACCGGGCGCCCCCACCGCGTCTCGGTCCTCCGCGATGCGCGTGGGTTCAAGCTCCAGGTCGACGGCCGCGACTTCATGGTCCTCGGCATGAACTGGTCGTACGTCCCGATCGGTGAGAACTACGCGTACAGCCTGTGGGAACAGGAGGACTCGGTCATCGAGGAGGCGCTCCGGAACGAGATGGAGCTGCTCCGGGACATGGGGGTCAACGCGATCCGGCAGTACGTCGGGATCCCGGCCCGCTGGATTCGCCACATCTACGAGCGCTACGGGATCTACACCATCCTGAATCACCCCATGGGCCGCTACGGCCACTCGATCGACGGCGTGTGGCGCTCGCCGACCGACTACGCCGATCCGCGCACGCGCGAGGTGCTGCTCGGGGAGATCACGGCGCTCGCCGAGGCGTATCGGGACACGCCCGGACTCCTGATGTGGCTGCTCGGCAACGAGAACAACTACGGGCTCTACTGGAGCTCGACCGAGATCGAGAATCTGCCCGAGGCGGACCGGGGGCGACGCGCGGGCGACGTACCTCTACTCGCTCTTCGGCCAGGCCATCGACGTCCTGCACGGGCGGGACTCGAACCATCCCGTGGGGATCGCGAACGGCGACCTGCAGTTCATCGACGTCATCCGCCGGGAGTGCCCGCACCTCGACATCATGGGCGCGAACGTGTACCGGGGGCCTTCGTCCGGCGACCTCTTCGACCGCGTCGCCGCAGAGCTCGACCTCCCCTTCTTCTATACGGAATTCGGCTCGGATGCGTTCGACGCCCGCGAGGGCCGAGAGGACGATCTCGCGCAGGCCGAGATCCTGCTCGCGCTCTGGCAGGAGATCTACGAGCAGGCCCACGGCCGAGGACGGGCGCAGAACGCGATCGGCGGCGTGACCTTCCAGTGGAGCGACGGTTGGTGGAAGTACCGTCAGGAGGTCAACCTCGACGTCCACGACACGAACGCGTCCTGGGCGAACGGCGGCTATCGCTTCGACTTCGTTCAGGGCGAGAACAACATGAACGAGGAGTGGTTCGGGATCTGCGCCATCGGGCGCCCGAACGCGCGCGGCATCTATCGGGTCTATCCGCGGACGGCCTATTACGTGCTGCGCGACGCGTACCGGCTCGACCCCTACGCGGAGTCCACGACCCTCGCCGCGGTGAGAGAACATTTCGGGGCCATCCACCCGGCCGACGAGGCGACCCACTACGCCGCCCGTCAGGCGATGAACCGGCTCGACGCGCTCGAGCTGGTGCGGATGGCGTTCATGCGGGTCGACCTCGAGACGTCCACGTCGGGGGGCTCTCAGCTCGCAGACCCCGCGCGCGAGTCGTCGCGCTTCGACAGCACGCAGTCGTTCTATGCCGGGTTCGAGCTCCAGCCCGCGGCCCGGGTGCGCGCGAGCCTGACCCTCAACATCCTCGGCAACGTCGCGCAGAACCGGATCAACGAGATCTTCTACGAGAATCGAGGCATCGCGCGGACCCTCGTGGACGCGGAGGGCGACTCCGTCGCGCTCAGCAGCCTCGAGCGCATCGCGGTCTATCAGTCGTCGCTGTCCTGGGAGGAGAGCTCGTTCCGGGTCGATGGGTTCTAACGGGTGGGGCAGAACCACTGGGGCTACGACTGCGACTTCTTCAACCTCGTCCCGGAGACGCACTACC
>CAIKNO010000547.1 GCA_903828805.1 uncultured Sandaracinus sp.
CGCCGTAGCAGTCGCTCACCGAGTGCGCCGTGCCGCCCGCGAGCACGGTGGCCTCCGATGCTCCGAGCCGAGCGACGGAGAGCGCCACTCGCAGGTCGGCGGCGTCGGCGTCCGACGTGCCGAGGACGCGGACGCGCCTCGGCGCGGCGAGGGTCGACGCGCGGCGTTCACGGCGCGGCGAGGGATCGGTGACGGCACCGAAGGCGGCCGTGAGCGCGAGGCGCAGGCGCGCGTCGCTCGCGGTCAGGACCGTCACCTCGGGGAGAAGGCCGCCGAGCAGTCCGTCGATCTCGGGGAGGCCCGTCGGCACGGGCACCGCGCGCCCGGCGGCGCTCGCCTCCGCGCGCAGAGCCGTGCCGGCGGCGGCGGCGAGGTCGTGCGGATCGTCGTGGAGCGAGCGGAGCCAACGGGTCGAGTCGCCCTCGGTCCACGCCGCGCCTGGATCGACCGTCTGCGCGGGTTGGGTGAAGCGCGGCGCGCTCGGCGGCCCGACGTACGCCTCTTGCCCGACCTGCTCGAGCCGGAGGGTCTGCCCCGCCTCGACGCTGCCCGCCCCGACCTCGTGTAGCGCAACCATCATGCCCTCCCCCCACGACGTTCGACGTCGCATCAAACCCCTGTCCCGCTGGCCCGCGACCGAAGTCTGGTACAGACTCCGCGCGCCTCCACTGGCACGATCTGAACAAACCATACGAACGATACGGAGCGACCGCGCGATTGGTTCTTTCACGCTGCAATCACAGTACGTTGTTACTATCGAGCTCCGACTATGCCCATGCATCTCCAGAACGCAAGGGGGCTCCGTGCCCTCGGCGATGAATTCATCGTTTTCATGGGAATCCCTGCGCTCCGAGAGTCCCCCTCGGCGGGGCGAGGGGGACTGCCGGCGATCCGGCTGGGAGACATCGCGACCGGTCTGGTGCCTCCGACCGTCGCGCTTCGCCCGGCGTGGTTCGGTCGCGAGCCCGACGCGCTGCCGCGGACGCGGGTGGGGGATGTGCTCGTCGGCTCACGCGGGCATGCGTTCTCGGCCGCCGTCGTCGGTGAGGCTTCGGCCGGTGCGGCGGTGACCGAGAACCTCCTGGTGATCCGTCACCACCTCGGTGCTCCGTCGAAGCGAGCCCCCGCACCCAGCGACGCCGCGCTCGCGGAGGCGCTCGCCGCGGCGGCCCTCGCGCCGGGCTACTTGGCGCTGCTCTTGTCGTCGGGCGCTGCCCTCACGCTCGCGCGCGCCGCGCCGAGCGGACTGCACCTGCTCTCGCCGCGGGACCTCGAGGCGTGGGAGGTGCCGCTCCATCCACGTCCGGTGCAGGATGCAGCGGCGGGCGTTCGCGAGGAGACGCTCCGCGCGATCCACTCGGCCGAGCGCGCGAACACCGCGCGTCGCGCGCTCCTCGACCACATCGCGCACGCGCTGCGCAGCGACGAGGCTGCGAGCCTCCAGGAGCTCGGCTGATGTTCCCCGACGACCGACGACGTCAGGACCGCGACGACGCACGCTCGAGTTCCGCGTGGGTCCGACGTCTGCTCGCGCGGATCGACCTGCCGACGCAGGAGGAGCGGGTCGATGCGCTCCTCGCGCTCCTCGCCCTCCACGCCCGCACTGCGCGACGTCCCTGGGGAACGTTCGATGCTTCACTCGCAGACCTTCGCGCGACGCACCCCGCGCTCGCCGAGTCGATCGACCACCTGACCCGCGAACTCCCGCAGCGCGACGAGGCCGCGGACTCACTGCAGTCCATCCTGGGCTCGGGTTCGAAAGAAACGCTGAGCGCGATCTCGTCGGAGCTGGTCGCGCGATCGCAAGCGATGTGGGTCGACCTCCCCGTGCTGCGCTTGCTCGGCCTGCTCACGGCCCCCCGAGGAGAAGGCCCGCTGCTCGACCTCGTGTGCGCGGACGGACTCGCGCCAGTGACCGTCGCCGAGCAGGCCGCGCTCTCGGGCGGTCGCGCGCCCGAGGTCTGGGGCGTTGCGGCCTCCACCGACGATGCCGCGCGCGCGATCGTGATGTCCTCGCTCGCAGGGGTCCCGCTGCGCGTCGCCGCTGCGACTCGCGACGGAACACCGTCGAAGCAGACCAGCATCCCGGGCGTCGACGTCCCCGAGGAGAATCGCGCGAGCCAACTCGATCCCAGAGAAGACTCCCTGCCTGCCGGGGCAACGTTCGCTGGCGCGTTCGGGATCGTTGACGAGGCGAGCTTGCGCGACGTGGGTCGGGGCGCGGATCCGAGCGCGATGCGGGCTCGACGCGAACAACGCGCCGAGGCCGTGTGGGATCACGCGTACGCGGCGCTCGCGCTCGTCCGCCCTGGTGCGCGCATCGTGCTGGCGGTGCCGAGCGCTGTGCCGCTCTCGCATGCAGGGCGCGCGGCGGAGAAGCGGCGGCACCTCCTCGAGACGGGCGCGCTCCGTGCGGTCGTCGAGGTACCGCGGCAGGCACGCTTCGGACGAGGCGGCGCGTTCTACGTAGTGCTGGAGAGACCCCTCGCGCTCCTGGCCGCGGACATCGACCCAACGTCGTCGCTGCGCGAGTGGGAGAAGCTACGTGCGGTCGATTCGGCGAGGGTCGAGGTGACCTTCGTCCGGGTCGACGATCACGACGACGAGACGGAGGTCGAGTGGAGCCCGGACGACGTCGCACGTGCGGTGGAGACCGGGGCTGCGGCGGGGGCCGTCCTCGTCGCGCGGGTTCCTTTCGCTGCGCTCACGACGGGGTGTCGCCTCTCGCCCTCGCTTTACTGCCAACGCGTGGTGGACGCCGAGAAACTCGGCACACTCCTACGACAGCTTCGCGCGGCAGAGGCCGAGGAGCGCGCGGCGCAGACGGCTTCGAACGACGCCTTCGCAGCGCTTCGCGCGGCGCTCTCCGAGGCGGCGAAGAAACCAAGCGCCTGAAGACGATCGCGCGTCCGGCGAGAAACCCTCGCCCGGCTTCGCGACGTCATCGGGCGACCGCGCTCGAGTTCCCAAGGGGCGCGTCGATGACGCGGCTCGAGGGGGTCGGCGCGGCCGGTGTGATCGGTCGAATAGGGCCGAAGAAAGGCGTGACCGGGCCGCTTCATCGCGAAAGTACGGGGCTCAGCGATCCGTCGCCTCGAGAGCGGTGATGGTCATCGCGCGGCGGTCGATGCGCCCTCGGTGCTGTCTGCGGTGGCGAGCTGTGCGGATTCCGCGGGTTTCATCGGTCGCGCAGACGGAGTCCGACATTCTCCGCCCGACGCGTACGGCAGGGTCCAAAAAAACGACGGCGGGGAGTCAGTCCCTGCAGCCCGACGTCGTCCAAGGCCGAGACCATGCCCAAGCGCTCATCAAACCGCCGCCCGCCCAAGCCCATCACGACCGACCGCCGTGCGCCCGCGCGCACCGCCTACCTCATCGAGGAGGAGTCACCGCGCTCGAAGCGCGCGTCGTCCTCGACCGCGATCGTCCGCGCGTCGCCGAAGCCCGTCGCGGCGGCCACCGTCGTCGCGACCGACGCGCCGAAGGTGCCGCCGGCGCTCGCCGGTGCGCGCATCGCCGTGAACGATCACGGCGTGCTCCACGTGAGCGTCCAGCAGCAGCCCGCCGCCGCGCCCGCGTCGTGGTCGATGTTCGGCGTCTCGGCCGCGCCTCCGATCCAGCAGCTGCTCTTCTGGCTCGCGCAGCAGCGCCCGCCCCTCGGGGACGAGGGCCTCGAGCGCGGGCGTGATCTCGCGGTCTCGTTTCTCCAGGCGCTCTCGCGGCACGAAGGTCAGGGCGCGCTCGATCTCCCGCTCTCGGAGGCCGACGCGTCGCGCTGGGCGGCGGCGTTCCGCACCGCTCTCCCGAACGGCCGCGCCGTCACGAGCGCCTCTGTCCGACGGGTGTGGGACAGCCTCGCCGATCACACGCGGCAGTCGCTCGGCGGCTCGACCGAGGGCGCGGGTGCGTGGCTCGCGGAGTGGTTCCCGATGCTCTGGGACGAGGCCCCGAGCCTCGTGCTCTCGCTCGTCGAGGATCGGATGCACGACGAGGATTTTCCCTTCGTGCTCGTGGGGACGTACGTCGCCGGGGGCATCGAGCGCCCGATCGCGGCCGGCCTCGCGCGCGAGGCGCTCGGTCCCGTCCGCGCGAGGATCGAGGACACGCTGGCCTTCACGCGCGAAGCGTGCCCCGCGCTGGCAGAGCACTTCGACGAACTCGTCGATGACCAGCCTCGCCTCACCGCCCAGGGCGCGTACGAGGTCGTCACGTCGATCGATGCCCTGCGCGAGGCGGGCTGGGAGTTTGAGGTCCCCGACTGGTGGCGTCGTGCGCCTCGCCTCCAGGCGACGCTGAAGATCGACGCTCGACGCGCCAGCGCGATCGGCATCGAGGGCCAGCTGGACTTCCAGCTCGAGGCCGCGCTCGGCGGAGAGTCCATCAGCAAGAAGGAACTCGACGAGATCATCGCGAGCGAAGCGCCCTTGATGCTGCGGCGTGGTCGGTTGATCCGCATCGATCGCCCGCAGATCACGCAGCTCCTCGACGCGCTGCGCACGGCACGCACGAACGGCGCGAGCGTCCGCGACCTGCTCGCACGTGGGCTCTCGCGGCCGAAGGACCATGGTCCGGATGATGACCTCGACCTCGCCGAGAGCGCCGCGCGGGTCGAGCTCGGACCGCAGCTCACGCAGCTCGTGCGCGAACTGTCCTCGGGGAGGGGGAACGCGGCGGACCCCGGGAAGCTCGGCCCTGCGACGCTCCAAGCGCACCAGCGCGAAGGCGTCCGCTGGCTCTTCCTCCGCGCCGTGCTCGGGATTGGCGGCCTGCTCGCGGACGAAATGGGGCTCGGCAAGACGATCCAGACGATCGGCCTCCTCGTGGCGCGCCGTCGCTGGTTCGAGTCGCGGGACGAGGCGCTCGGCCCGAGCCTCGTCGTTGCGCCCGCGGGCCTCCTCGCGACGTGGACGCAGGAGCTTGCGAAGTTCGCGCCGCATCTGCGGGTGCTCGTCGTCCACGGCAGCGGCGACCCGGCCGCGACGAGGCGGCGACCCACGCACGTCGACTCGAACTTCGACGTGATCGTGACGACGAGCCACCACGTCCAGAACACCACGTGGATCGGCAACCAGCGCTGGGATCTCGTCGTGGTCGACGAGGCC
>CAIKNO010000548.1 GCA_903828805.1 uncultured Sandaracinus sp.
TCCATCGACAGCCCCCTTGATCGGGAGCGATTCGATCAGACTCTCGCCTTCATGTCGATCCCGCTTCGGGTCCGTTCGCGAAACCGTCCTGATTTCGAGGGTTTGTGATCTTGAAAGGGATGGGTTTTAGGGTGATCGTTTCCGCGGGCCGGGCTGAGACCGCCGCTCCGTTGGAACGAGGGGCGTGCCGACCGGCGTCCCTGTCACTTGGACCCGGTGCGAGCTGTAGAGGTGGAGAGGACGCGGCGTCTCAGCTCTTCGGCCACATCGAAGCTCCGACGCGACCGACCGCTCGTGGCCAGGTAGGCGGCCACCGTGTCGGTCAGTGCGCGGTAATCGACGAAGAGCAGGTGACGAAGCTCGGTCGTGCGGTCACGTATATCGACGGCGCAGGTGGCGTATTGGTGGGCCTTCTCCCGTCGCGCGCAGATCACGAGGAAGTCGAATCGGCCCTCTTCTCGGCCGGCTCGGCTCACATAGTCCGTGAGCGCTCGGATGTCGTTCACTCGTGGCCGGGAGTTCGATGTCGCGCGACCCGACTTCGCATCCCACAGGAGGGGAGGCTGCGCTGCGTCCCACGCGTGGCGTGCCCGTCCATCGGGATGACTGCCTGGGCGGGCGGCACCCCATCGTTCTACGTCGAGGGGGAGGAAGCGCAGCAGTGCATCGACCTGTGCCTCGAACGCCGCCTCTTCGGCGGCCGGGTCGACGAGCGCGGCGGGCAGCCAAACCTCTGCCGACGGGGCCGCAGCCCGAGAGTTGATGCCGCTGGTACTACGGGCGATGAGTTCCTCGAGGGTCGCGTCGGTGATGAAGTCCATCCCTGGGACACCGCTATGCATCCCCACCCCACACGCCCGAAGCGTATTCTGCGCGTTCGACAGGGGGCCGCGTGTCGATGCGGACGAGGTGTCCACTCGGGTGAGAAGACCGAATGTCTCGGCGTAGTTCGCCTCATCACGTGTCCCGGGCCGGGACGGTTCAAGGACCTCGAAAGGTCCATACAGCGAGTCTTCGTGTCTCGCGTAGAGCCACGCGAGGTCGCCGGCGCGAACGCCCCGGCGGCGATTCAAGAACTGCAGACGGTCGCCGAGCACCCCTCGATCGAGGCACTCACGCAGCGTCTTTGCATCCGCGATGAAGAAGTGTCCGCGCATGTCGGTGGCCGCTCCGTCGTCCGAATTCAGGGAGTGTTTGCGTTGCCGGAACGAAAGGGCTGCTTCTCGAAGAGGCGCTGCACGCAGTCCCAGGTACGAGCGCTGGGCTTCAGTGAGTAGAGGCTCTTCCTCTGGAAGTAGAGATCGTCGACAGCGGCTCGCCATGGGAGTCCATAAATCTCGTCGAACCAGGGCCCCACTTCGTCGAACACTTGGGTGAACTTGAACCGTACGGCGTACGGCTCTCGCGACGAACTGCACCCGAACGTGGGCGTATCGTCGAAGAAAGGATCGCCGTCGATCACGCCTGAGAAGAGGGCGAGGGGGCCTGCCACTGCGACGAAGACACTGGCCGATCCGAAGCCTATGTCTTGGAGCTGCGCGCGCGCCTCGCGCCAGGGGACGCGGTGACTGGGCAGTCCCCATGACTCGAGGCGACGAGCCTGATACCAGTTCGCGACGGTGCCATTGATCAGAAACACACGGGGCGAACCGATCGAGGACGTTTTCCTGCTGTCGGCATGTACGTTCCTGACGAATCGAGTGCTGTCGGCTGGATGTGATAAGTTCATCCTTCACCTCCCTCGCTTGAGACTAGAGGACGGCCGGTCATTGTCTCTGGGATGCGTGTCAGTCCCACAGCGCCGAGATGCCGAGAGAACCGAGAATCCCACCGAGGGCTGCGCCGACAGCCGTTCCTGCTATCGGGCAGATGGCCGTCCCCAGCAACGCGCCGGCTTCTGCCCCGGCGAGCGCGCCCACGCCGGTCGTCGCGCTCTTCGCGATGTCGCGAGCGCATCGGGAGCCATCGACCTCACCCGTCGCGAAAGACAGGAGGCTCCCCCCCGCATCGACCGCGAAGCCAGCCACCGCGAGAGGGCCAGAACTCCGTGCGAAAGTTCGGAGGCCTGCGCGGGTCGATGCAGCCGCGATCGCTGCGCCCCCTCCCGACGTCAGGCCGCCGCGGAGCGCGCCCTTCGCGACCTCGCCGACGGTTGCCGCCGCGGCGTCCCGCCCGGAGATCCGTCCGCTCGCGGCGTTCATCATGTGGCGTGTCGCGCCGACCGCGCCGCTGAGAGCGCCTCGCGAGGCGCCGTGCGACGAAGCGCGGCCCACTCGGTCCCATGGGAATCGATGATGGCTCTTGGTCATGCCCCCCATTGACGCGGGAGCGCGGCGTGGCTGACACGCCGCGCACGGAAAAGTGCACCGAGCGGCGTCGGAAGGCTGCCGCTGATCGCGTCCGGCGAAACCAACGAGAGATAGGCAGCCTGGAACGCGGTTGGAGGCGCGACACGGGGGCTGACGCCGAATCGAGAGCCCACGAACCAAGGGCGGTGGCCTGGTGCTCGACTCGCAGCGAGGAGGCATCGCCGCTCTTGGTATGGCTCGACGCACGAACCGTACCCGCTCGCTCTCTACAGATCCTCAGCGTCCGATGCGTCGTCGAGGTTGTCCACGTCGGGCCTTCTGCGACGACGCATCACTTCTCGTGCTGTCGGGGGGCACCGCAGACGCCGCTCGTGAAGGATGGGGCTCGAGGGGGCAGAAAACATTCATCCGGGCTGTCAGTCTCGACGCGTTCGGTCGTCTCTCTTCACGCAACTCAGCTCACCGCGGTCGCGGCCGCGGGCAGGAGACGTTCGATGCGAGATGATGAGATGACAAAGCGGGTGCGCGAAACGCTGAAGAACCTACCCCCGGAGCACCTACGGAGGGGTGAATCTGCCGGGTTCGGCGCAGCGGCCGGCGCCGTGCTCGGCTCGGTTCTCGGCGGTCCTCTCGGTGCCGGACTCGGTGGCGCCGCGGGTGCGGCGATCGCCGTTGCGGTCGCCGATGCGCTCGGGAAGGGGAGTTCGCGTTGAACGACATGCGAAAGTGGTGGGACGGCCTCTCCCCGGCCGAGAAGGGGGGCCTCGGCGTCGCCATTGGCGTTGGTATCGTGGCGACCGGCGGAGCACTCGCGTACGCGATTGGTACGGGCGGTGTCGTCATCGCGACGCCGACCGTCACCATCCTCATCGGGGCTGCGACCTCCCACCTCCGGCGAGCGGCGTAGGGTCTTCTCGACGTGCGTCCTTCCATCGTCGGTAAGTGACCGATCAACGACGCCGGGATGACGGCGTGATCGGGCTGTGCCTCGGCGACGCCCCGGCGATCAGCGCGCCGCGGCCTTGAAGGCGGCGGGGGTGATCTGGTCGAGGTCGAGGCCGAACTGATCGCGGTGCGTGCCGAGGCGCTCGAAGGCCCAGGCGAGGTAGGCCTGGACTGGGACGCCGATCGCGCGGCAGGTCGCGACGATGCCGAGCAGGACGCAGGCTCGATGCGCGCCCTCACAGCTGCCGTCGAAGAGCATGTTGAGACGGAGCTTCGCGACGTTCTGGAACTCTCGCTCGGTGGGCGAGTTGTCGATCGGAACGAGCGGGTCGTCGATGAAGCGTGTCAGTGCGTCCCCGTGTCTTCGGTAGTAGGTGACTGCCGAGGTCAGCGGATCGGAGGGCAAGAGCGTGGGCTCGACGGCGGCGAGCCATCGCGCAAAGTCGGCTGCGATGGGTCGAATCCTGGCCTGTCGATGCGCGAGGAGCGCGTCCGCGGCGAGGTCGTTCGTGCGGGCCTCTTCCTCGGCGACGTACATCGCGGCGATGAAGGTTCCGCCCTCCTTCGCGAGGACGGGTTGCGTGGCCTCTGCGTCGCGGAACTTTTGGCGACCGTGGGCGTTGCAGCCCGCCTCGATCACGCGGCCCGTGGCGTAGACGACGCTCAAGCGATGCTCGGCGTCGGCGGTGAGCGTGCCGCGGAAGGGCCGCAGTTTCGCGACGACGTCGTCCGAGCCCTTGTGCGCGGCGTACTGGAAGACGGCGCACTCCGCGTTCCGGTAGAGCTCGATGTATCCGTCGTGCGCGGCGGGCAGGCCCGGCACGAGCACCTTGAGCCCGGTGCCGTCGGTCGCCATCCACGTGCCGGCGAGAAGCTGCTGCCAGTGCAGGCCGTCGATCGGCGCGAGCAGATCGGCTGCACGCTCCACGAAGTTCACCAGCGTGCCCATCGCGAGCGGGACGCCGCGCTCGGCGAGGTCGCGTCGGATGCGATCGAGCGGCGAGAGCAGCCCGAACTTCTGGTGGACGAACCACGCCAGCCAGTCGCACGTGACCTTCGAGCGGGCGTACGGCGCGGGCAGCGATCGGGGCGTGGTGCGCGCGAGGCACGCGCGGCA
>CAIKNO010000549.1 GCA_903828805.1 uncultured Sandaracinus sp.
CCCCCGCCCCCCGCGCCTTCCCCGGGGGTGGTCGAGTGGTCGCGCCGTGCGGCGTACTTCTCGCGGATGGTGGCGCGGGCCTACCCCAACGGCCGCGCCCCCGAGGACGTGCAGCACGCCACCGACCAGGTGTGGGAGGTGTCTGCCCGGGCCAGCAAGCTCGAGGGCGAGCTCGCGTCCCACCAGCGGCGGCTCGACGCGATCGAGCGCCGGGGACGCGCGTTGCGGGCGGAGATCGGCCGCAAGGTGGAGGAACTCGCGGAGGCCGAGTCCCGCGCGCTGCGGGATGCGGCCACCGAGCGCGAGCGCGCCGCGCGGGTGAAGGCCAAGCTCGACGAGGCCATGAAGGCGTGGGAGCGCGCGGCATTCTCGGCGAACGAACTCGAACGGAGCCCGCAGGAGACGGGGGCGTGGCGGGTGGCGTTCGAGCAGGCGGCGATGAGTCGCTCGCGGGCCGAGGTGCTGACGGAGGTCCAGCAGGACCACGACCGGCGGGCCCAGCAGCGGGAGAAGATCGGGCAGGACCTGCGCAAGCAGATCGAGGAGCTCCGCGCGCAGCTCACGCGCTACGGCGAGGCGCTCGAGAACGATCTCGGCGCGGGCCGCGAGCGGATCGCGACGAGGGTGCGCGAGGCGCTGGCCTACGAGAAGGCCTTCACCGACAGCTCCGTCGTCGTCCTGGCGCACCTGAAGGGACGGCCGGAGGTGGCGGAGCTCCTCGACGAGATGCGCCGCGAGGAGGCGCAGTACTCGGGGGGGCAGGCACAGCACTCGGCGCGGCCGGCCGATCAGACGGGCGCGTACCGCCCGGTGTCCTGACCCCGGCTCCGCCGATGTGATGCCGCCGGTTCGTCGCCGGCGGCACACCACCGGTCCATCGTCGGCGACACGCCGCCGGTTCAGTGCTCGGCCCGGACGTGCACGGCGCGACGGAAGGTCTGCTCGAACAGGCTGGCCTTCCTCTCCGCGGTCCACACCTCGAGCGAGAGGTCCTCGCGGCCGCTGACGGCGAGCGCGACCGTCTTTCCGAGGTCGACGTCGAGCTGGTGCACCTTGCTGCGGTGCCCGCGGTCGAGCGCGTCGGCCAGCCGCAGGAGCGAGCTCAGCTTTCGGACCCGCCGCCGTTCGTCCGGGCCCAGCTTGCCGAAGGACGCATGGCTCGGGTTCGGTGCGGCGCGGCGGTGGTATCGGGCCACGCATCCGACGAGCACGCGGTCCTCGTGCGACAGGCCCATCATGTCGGTGTTCTCGACGATGTACTGCGTGTGCTTGTGGTGCGCCGCGAAGTGCACGAAGTCGCCGATGTCGTGCACCAGGGCGGCGACGCGGAGAAGCACGCGGTCGTGCTCGGCGAGCTTGTGCAGCGGCTTCAGGCGATCGAAGAGCTGGCAGGCGAGCCGGTCGACCTGCGTCGCGTGGGTCTCGTCGAAGTGGTAGCGGCGCCCGAGCTGAACGGCGGCGCGCGTCGCCTGGTTCTCGTCGACCTTGTAGTCCCAGACCCGGAAGTACTTCTCGACGAGCTCGGTCGCGAGCCCCTCCTTGAGCCCGACCCCGGGCGCGACGATGGTGTCGGTCCGCGCGAGATCGGCGAGCGCGAGCAGCACGTGGAGCGCGGGCACGATCACGTCGGCGCGGTCGGGCCGGAGCCCGAACGTCTTGCGCCGCTCCGCCGGCTTCATCCGGGCCATCCGGACGAGCAGCGCCCGCGCGCGTCGAACGTCGATCGTGGGCAGGGCCGCACCCTCCACGGGACACAGCTCGGCGAGCGTGTCGAAGTTTCCGCCGGTCCCGGCGACGATGTCGTAGTTGCGTCGGAGGTAGTTGTCCCGGACCGGGGCGAGCATGCGCTCGACGTACTCCTCGAGCAGACGCTGCTGGGCCTTGGTGACCGCCTTGCCCGGCGACAGGAAGGACTCGAGCAGCCGGACGGTGCCGATCTGCAGCGACGTGGAGAAGCGCACCTCGTCGTGGTGGACCTCCGACAGCTCGAGCGAGCCGCCGCCGAGATCGCAGAGCAGGGCCCGCTGATCGCCGAGGGGGAGCTTCGTCTCGACCGCGAGCTTGACGAGGCGGGCCTCTTCGGTGCCGTCGATCGCCTCGAGCGTGATCCCGGCCTCCGCGACACGGCTCAGCAGCACGGACGCGTTCTCGGCGTCGCGGGCGGAGGCGGTGACGACCGCGCGGTAGCCGACCACGTCGTGCGTCTCGATGGCCTTGGCGAACGTGCGCATCGCCGCCTCGGCCTCGTCGATCGACGCGGGGTCGAGCTTGCCCGTGAGGAACACCGAGTGGCCGAGCCGGACGGGCGCCCGGAGCTGGTCGACCTGCCGCCATGCGCCGGGGCCATCGGCCTCGACGATGAGGAGCCGAGAGGCGTTCGAGCCGACGTCGATCGTGGCGAAGCGGGGCATGGGCGGCGCAACCATACTCTGCCCGGGCGCGCTTGCACCCGCCTCGTGAGCACGAGGTCGACCTGGCACGGGGTCCGCGGGCCAACGGTCACCGCCTCGAGAGATACGACCGCACCGAGTGGTCGCACCCCATCGAGAGAGACGACCCCATCGAGAGAGACGACCGGTCCAGGCCATCCGACGTCGCCGCGAGATCGACCCGCGACATCTGCTCGCGACATCTGCTCGCGAGGTCTGCTCGCGAGGTCTGCTCTCGAGGTCTGCTCTCGAGGTCTGCTCGCGAGGTCTGTTCGCGTGACGAGAGCGGCGACACGCGCGGGGGATGGATAGCCGAGGTCGGACTCGAACCGACACTTCTTTTGGAAAGCGGATTTTGAATCCGCCGCGTCTGCCATTTCGCCACTCGGCCGAGGAGCGACGCAGGTGTACCGCGGATGCACGGTTGCGCAACGGACAGCGTGCGGGGAACCACGGAGTTCGACCGGAACGCCGCAGGGGTTTGCGGCCCGCGCCGGATCCGATTACCTTCGCGCCCCTCTATGTCGAAGTTCAGCGACTTTCTCACCACGAACAAGATCCACCCGAACCGCGTCGTCCTCGCGTCGACCGACCTCGAGCGCCACACGGCCGCCGACAAGGAGCTCGCGAAGAAGAAGCGGCAGATGAAGGCGGGCACGCTCGAGAAGGATCAGACGATCCTCAAGAGCAAGCCGCGCTCGGGTCGACCCGTGACGACGGCGACGGTGTCGAAGGCGATCGCCGGGCTCGCCGTCGGTGGGCCGAGCAAGACCCGCCTCGTGCGCGCCGTGAACGCGGTGCTCACCACCAAGAAGAAGGCCGAGATCGGCCTCCGCGATCTGTTCTGATCGTCGACCGCCCTCGGGCGGTCCGTGCTGATCGCCGAGCGCTCCTCGGACCGTGGGCTCTCCTCGCCGAGCGCTCCTCGGGCGCTCGGCGTCGATCGCCCATCGTCTCGCCGGCGATGTCCGTGTTCCGCGCAGGTCTCCTGTTCCTGGGCCGCCGCCTGGGGCGGAGCCGTGCGCCCTGTGGACGCGTGCACCGTGCGACGCGCTCCCGTCAGACGCCTGGCGGGGGTCGTCGCCGCGCGGCCGTCCTCTTCGATCGCGTGGTCGATGATTGACCGCGCCAGTCCGACTTCGATATTCTGCCCGGCTTGGATACGGTCTGC
>CAIKNO010000550.1 GCA_903828805.1 uncultured Sandaracinus sp.
CACCCTGGGGAGGTCGTGGTTGTCGGCGATGGCCACCCGGGCCTCCCACGCCCCGAGCCCGACGCCGAACGGCTGCGGCGTCGCGCGGAACAGCGCGCGCTGCGACTCGAGGGCCGCCCGCGCGCTCGACGGAGGCGCGCCGCCGAGGATGACGCCGTTGATGAGCGCGACTTTCGTCGGAAAATCGAAGCCCGCATCGAGCGCACCGGGCCCCGTGTAACGGGCGATCTCCGGCGCCTCGAACTCGAAGATCTCCCCGAGCAGCAAGAAGTTTCGCTTGCCCTCCGCGTCGAGGCGACGCCGCAATCCGTCGCAGAACCGCGTCCAGAACGGGAGCTCGACGTGCGGCACGGCGTCGATGCGGAAGCCGTCGACGTCGGTGCGCAGCACCCACTCCGCGTGGGTCTCGATCATCGCCTCGATCACCAGCTCCTGCTCGGTGTCGAGGTCGCGCAGCCCCGTCGGGAAATCGCCGCGCCGGCGCTCGACGGTCGACGCGAGGTTGCCGACTCCCTGTCGGTGGAAATGCTCCGCCGAGAGCTCGAGCAGGCCGCCCTCGGGCAGGAAGAGCCGGGGCCGCGGGCCGTGCCAGAGCAGCGGCGTCGGGTAGGGCTCCGCGCGGAAGGGGGCGAGGTCCTCGCCTTCGTCGAGGGCGCCGTCGCCGTCGAGGTCGTACGCGAAGACCCGGCCCGCGTGGTTCGGGACGACGTCGACGATGACCGCGATGCCCCGCGCATGGGCGCGGTGCACGAGGTCCTGCAGCTCCGCGAGCGTGCCGAAGCGCGGCTCGTGCTCCGTGAAGTCGCTGGCCCAGTACCCGTGGTAGCCGTCCTCGCCCTCCGTGCGCGCCACGTTCCGCACGACGGGCGAGATCCACACCGCGCTCATCCCCAGCGCGGCCACGTAGTCGAGGTGCTCGGCGATGCCACGCCAGTCGCCCCCCTGGATCCGCGCGAGGTCCCCCGGCACCGGATCGACCCCGCTCGCGCCGTCGTTGCCGGGGTCCCCGTTGGCGAAGCGGTCGGTCACGATCTGGTAGATGACTCGGTCCCGCCAGTCCTCGACGTGCGTGGCGACCCTGGGGGCCTTCGCATCGCAACCTGCGAGGGCGAGCACGAGGCAGACGGCGTGGGTCTTCGAACGCACGTCCGGAGGATGCCACGCCGCAGCCACCGAAGGTCCGGACACACCGACCCGGGCCCGCCCACCCGAGGGGCCTCGGCCCGCGATGCGGCTCAACGGGGCGCGTGCCCCGCGTCGGGCGCGGTCGGCCCCTCGAAGGTCACGACGCTGTCGCTGGTCAGCCCGGCCGCGTTCGCCTCGTCGGTGTCGACGTGCAGGTCGAGCCGGAACCCGGGGTGCACCCGCACCACGACGTCCCCCATCGTCATCTCGCGCGCGCCCTCGACCTTCACGGCGATGACGTCGCGGTCCGCGAGCCCGAGGCCCCGCGCCTCGTCGGGGCTCATGTGCACATGCCGCTGCGCGAGGATGACCCCCCGCGGCAGCGCCACTTCTCCGTGCGGTCCCCGCAGCGTGAGCCCCGGCGTCCCCTCGAGCTGTCCGCTCTGACGCAGCGGGGGATCGACCCCGAGCGTGAACGCGTCGGTGCGCGCGAGCTCGACCTGCGTCTCGGGCCTCAGCGGGGCGATGATGCCGACCCGCGGGAGGACCCCCTTGGGGCCGACGAGGTCGACGGTCTCGCGGGTGACGTACTGTCCGGGCTGCGTCACGTCGCGGCGGTGCGTGAGCGTGTGACCGGGCCCGAAGAGGGCATCGCAATCGGCGCGGCTCAGGTGCACGTGGCGCACGCTGACGCCGACGGGGATGGGCCGCGCGCGCACGCCCCGCACCGCGGCGCTCGGTCCGAGCAGCGCCCGCACGACCTCGCGTGCGATCATGCGCTCCTCGTCGGTCTTCACGACCAGCACCGGCGTCGTCGCGCGCCGCGAGGACACCTCGACGAGGCCCCCGCGCTCCGCCGCGCGGCAGCCCTCGTTCGCCGCGTCGTCGAGGTCGATGCCGAGGAAGAGCAGCCCTTCGCAGACCCGGCGGCGGACGAGCGCCGAGTGCTCTCCGATGCCCCCGGTGAACACGAGCGCGTCGAGCCCGCCGAGGACCGCCGCGTACGCGCCCACGTACTTGCGCAGCCGGTGCACGAACACGTCCAAAGCGAGCCGGGCCCTCGGCTCGCCCGCCTCCGCGGCCCGCTCGACGTCGCGAAAATCCGCGCCGATCCCCGAGAGACCAGCCAGGCCCGACTGCCGGTTCAGGAGCTCCTCGACCCCGTCGATCGACAGACCGGAGCGCGCGAGGAAGAGCGGGATCGAAGGATCCAGATCCCCCGCGCGGGTGCCCATCACGAGCCCCTCGAGCGGGGTCATCCCCATCGAGGTGTCGACCGAGACGCCGCCCTCGATCGCGGCCACGCTGGCGCCGCCGCCGAGATGGCACGTGACCAGCTTGAGGCGACCGAGGTCGGTCCGCAGGTACTCCGCGGCCGACATCGCCATGAACTGATGGCTCGGTCCGTGGAAGCCATAGCGCCGCACCCCACGCTCGAGGTAGAGCGCGTGCGGCACCGCGTAGGTGAACGCCGGTGCGGGCATCTGCGCGTGGAACGCGGTGTCGAAGACCGCGATCTGGGGCACGTCGCCGAACACGGCGCGCGCGGCGCGGATCCCCGCGAGGTTGCCGGGGTTGTGGAGCGGCGCGTACACCGCGCAGTCCTCGATGATCCCCTCGACGCGGGCGTCGATGCGGACCGGGGAGAGCAGCTGTTCGCCCCCGTGCACGACCCGGTGTCCGACCGCGCCGAGGGCCTCCTCCGCGAGCGGCCCGCCCACCCTCCGCAGATGCGAGAGCACGAGGTCGAGCGCGGCCCGCGCGTCGTGCGCGACGACCGGCTCGGCGCCGCCCTCGTGCACGTGCACGCTGTCCGGGGTGCAGACCCGCTCGACCCGCCCCTCCGCGAGGCGGGTCTCGGTGTCCATCTCGTAGAGGTGGTACTTCACCGAGGTGGAGCCGACGTTGAGGACGAGGACCTTCATCGGCCCTCCATCTTCGGCCCCGACACCGCGGCCACCATCCCCTCCGCGAGCGCGCGCGCGAGGCCCGGCATGCGATGCGCGTCGGGCGGGACGTGCACGAAGACCGTGGGAGGAGCCGAGGCGTGCGGCCCGGTCTTTCCTGCGCCGGGCGCTCCCTCGCGCAGCGTCCGCCCGAGGTGATGGGCATGGAGCAGCCGGTAGTAGAGATCGTTGCAGACGTACCCGCCGGCGTCCTCCGACACGGACCACGAGAAGCCGGCGCGGGCGAGCACCTCGCCCAGCGCCTCGAGCGGCAGCGGGCACGCGAGGACCTCGGGGCCGCCCGGGTGCACCGCGCGGCCCTCGCCGCGCACCCCGAGGGCGTCGGGATCGTTCGCGCTCGAGCGGTTGCGCGCGAGCCGCTCGAGCCGCACGTGCGAGGCGCGCGAGGCGAGGCCGAGGGCCAGCGTCGCCACCGGCGCGTCCAGGCCCTCGGACACCTCGAGCACGCGCGCCGCCGCGGCGCCGAACACCACGGGCAGCGGCGCGACGGGCACGAAGCGCACGCCGAGATCGTGGTGCGCGGACACCGCGTGGGCGAGGTGCTCGGAGGGGTTCTCCGCGTTCCCGAGGAAGGGCCCGAAGCCGGTCACGAGGAGGGTGGGCCCGCTCGACACGGGACCGAGCATCGCACGGCGCACGGCCCAGCGCGGGTTTCTCGCGCGCGGGAGGCGGGGCCGCGTAGGCTCGTCCCGGAACTGCGCCGGAACGCGCAGGGAGAGGGACGTGCCTTGGTCGGTTCGCTGACGCTCCGGAGCGTGCACTACGTGCTGGTGATCGGCGCCCACGACGTCGAGGTGCGTCCGGGCCAACCCGCGCTGTGGAGCGTGACCCTCATGTTCGCGGGGGACGGCCTCCGCCTCGACAGCCACGGCCAGGTGGGCGAGGACGAGATGCATGCGTTCGCCGATCAGATCGATGACCTCGCGAAGGGGCAGCGGAGCCAGGCCCAGCTCTGCACCGCCGACGGCTCGCTCTACATCGCGCTCGAACGCCGTGGCCCGCGCGAGCTTCACGGGGTGATCCGCACGCGACGCGATCCCGCCACCGGCCTCTACTCCACCGCCGAGACGATCGTGCTCAACGGCCAGCTCGCCGTGCTCTCGGGCGGCGCCCGCCGCTTCCCCCACGGCTGAGTCGCCGCGGCGGAGTCCGCGGGGCCAGCCCCCCCGGCCCGGCCTCCGCGATCTCTCAGCGGGCCCGCAGCACGCGGAAGCTCCGCGCCGGCAGCGAGAGCGACCCGCCAGAGACGGTGCCGGAGCCCACCAGGTCGTCGTAGCTCCCCGCGGGGATCGAGACCGAGCGGCCGTCGTCGGCGCGGTTGATGGCGACCGTGACGTCCGAGGCGCCGGCGCCGCCGCACCCGGTCATGCGGTACACCCACGTGTCCTG
>CAIKNO010000551.1 GCA_903828805.1 uncultured Sandaracinus sp.
GCCCGAGATGATTGAGCCCTACCGGGCAGGTCACGCGGTCGCCGACGGCAGCTATCCCCGCGCTCAGGGGGTAAGAAAGCTCCCCCTGCATCCCTGAGAGGTCCGCAGTGAGCGCGATCGTCATCTCCCAGCCGATGTTCTTTCCGTGGGTCGGCCTGTTCGAACAGATCAAGCTGGCGGACGTGTACGTTCACTACGACGACGTTCAACTCCCCGTCGGGCGAAGCTTCACCAACCGGGTTCAGATCAAGACCGCACAGGGGGTGCGCTGGCTCACGGCGCCGCTCAAACACGTCGGCGACAAGGTGTTGATCTCCGAGGCGCGCTTCGACAACTCGGTGAACTGGCGCGCCAAACACCTAGCGCTACTCCGTCACGCCTTCGCGAAGGCTCGCTTTCGCGACGAGGCGCTGGTGATCGCTGAGCGCGTGTACGCGCTCGAGACAGACAGCCTCGCGGATTTCAACATCGCAGCCATCGAGGCCATCGCTGAGTACCTCGGCATCCGACGCCGGTATGTCCGCTCGTCAGCCTGGTCGCTCGAGACGAAGAGCACCCAGCGCCTTCTCGACATCGTGCTCATCCAGGGCGGAGACCGGTACATCACCGGTCACGGCGCCGCGAACTACCTCGAGTTCGAGCTCTTCGAACGGCATGGTGTGCGGGTTGAATTCATGAACTACCTTCGCCTGGCGTATCCGCAACTCCACGGCGCGTTCGACCCTCACGTGTCCATTCTCGATCTGATCGCGAACTGCGGCCAATCTGGGGTCGCAAACCTGTGCTCGCCGACCCTCCCATGGCGCGAGTTCTTCGCCGCGACGGGGCGCACGCGCTGACGCCCGTCGCGGGCCCCTTCCGAGGACGTACGATGGACGGCATTTCGAAGGCGCTCGAAGCGCACTATACGGCCAGGTTCCTCGAACATGGCCCCACGCCGCGTGGCGTCGACTGGAACCGCGAGGCGGACGTCCACCTCCGCTACGAGAAGATGTTGGCGGTCGCAGACGGCACTCCCGCCGACGATGCGGCGACCTGGCTCGACGTCGGTTGCGGGTATGGCGGCCTCTACGAGTACGCCGCATCTAGGGGCAGGAGCCTCCGTTATTCAGGCATCGATGTGTCCGCTCCGATGATCGAGTCGGGGCGCTCGCAGTTCGCCGACGCGAGCTTCCGTTGCTCCGACGTTTTTGACGTCCCCGCAGGCGAGGCTTTCGATTATGTCGTCTGCTGCGGGATCCTCACGCAGAAGCTCACCGCGACCAACCGCGAGATGGACGTCTTCGCCCAGCGGCTCATCCAGGCGATGTTTGCGCTCTGCAAGCGCGGCGTCGCCTTCAATGTGATGACGACGAAGGTGAACTTCACCGTGCCCAACCTCTATTACAAGAGCCCCCTCGAGCTCCTCGGATACTGCATGGAGTCGGTAACGCCTCGCGTGCGACTCGACCACAGCTATCCGCTCTACGAATACACGCTCTATCTTTACAAGTGAGCCCCGTGAGCCCCGTGGGCCCGGGCGGGCGATCCCGGTGGCCCCACGGCGCAATCTGGACTCCCTACGCCGAGCGGTCTATGGTGGCGCGTCGGGCGTGAAACGGGCCTCGCAGGAGAACGATCGTGAGCACGGACCCCATCGAAGAGCACAGGCGCAGGGTTGTTGACAACATCAGGGCGCTCCGCGCCGATCGAGAGCTGCGTGCGCGCTCGATGGACTGGATGCGCGCCGCGGGCAATCACGGTTACTCATACAACTTTCGATGGCTCGGTCGGCCGGTGATCCAGTACCCGCAGGATCTCATGGCCCTGCAGGAGCTCATCTGGGATATCAAGCCGCAGGTCATCGTAGAGACCGGGATCGCACATGGGGGATCGCTCATCTTTCATGCGTCGATGCTCGAACTGCTCGGCAACGACGGGCGGGTGGTAGGCGTCGACATCGACATTCGAAAGCACAATCGAGTGGAGATCGAGCGTCACCCCATGTTCAAGCGCATTACGCTCATCGAGGGGTCGTCGGTCGATGAGGGCGTGGCGCGGCAGGTCGCGGAGCTCGCGAGTGGGCGCGGACCTGTCCTGGTGATCCTCGATTCCAACCACACCCACGACCACGTGCTGCGCGAGCTCGAACTCTACTCGCCGCTCGTCACGAACGGCAGCTACCTCGTGGTGTTTGACACCTCCATCGAAGACGCCCCCAGCCAGTACGTCACCGATCGTCCCTGGGGCAAGGGCAACAACCCCAAGACCGCGGTGCGAGAGTTCCTCGCCAGATCAGACCGGTTCGTGGTCGACGAAGACCTCGAGAGCAAGCTCCTCATCACGGTGGCGCCGGAGGGTTACCTCCGATGCGTCAAGGACTGAGGCCGCCGCGCGGACTTCGGCAGCGCCTCCGCCCGCCCGCGGGGCTCTCGAGTATCGTAACCTCCGACTAGATTGCGACGCAGGAGACAGACGTGGACTGGAAAGAAGTATTCGACCGTGGTGTCTACACGACGGAGTACGCGCATTCGGAGATCATCCCCTTCATCTGTCGTAACACCCGCTCCGGCTCTCGGGTGCTCGATGTCGGATGTGGCCTCGGCAACAACTTTCTCCCGATCGTCGACCGCGGCGGTGTCCCCGTTGGCATCGACCTGAGCGATGTCGCCCTCCGCGCCGCAGCGGCGAAGTACCCCACCGCCGAGTTGCATCAGTACCGCTTCGATGACGTATGGTCGAACATCGGCGACGCCTCGATCGACCTCGCCTTCGACAGCAAGTCTCTCACGACGGCGCGCATCGGCGAGATCCGCACTGCGATGGCCTCCGTGCACCGCTGCTTGAAGCCTTCGGCCAAGTTCCTCTGGTGGACCCTCTCGGACAGCTCCGACTGGGCGCGCGTGGGACCGATGGACGAAGACGGCTACATCGAGTCGTCGGTCGTCGCAGACGTGCCCAACCTCACGGTGTTTCGAGGCTATACGTTTCTCAGCTACCCGCAAGCGGTCCGCCTCGTCACGCAGGCGGGCTTCAAGATCGTCAACGCGACGATCGTGAAGCGAGAGACGCTCGCCGAGGGCGCGATGCGACGCATGTACGAGTACTTCGTCTTCGAACTCGTCAAGGTTCCCTGATCGCGCCTCGGCATCGGCGTTCCGACAGCGCAGTCCCCCGGCGACGGACCATTTCCCAGCACTCGGACGGATTCTCTTTCGCGAGATCCCTCCGATGCTGAACAATACCGTCAATGCCCAGGCTCAGCATCGTACTCGCCACCGGTCAACGCGGCGCCGCGCTCCGCGAGCGCGTCGGTCGCCTCCTCGCCACTTCGCTCGACCTCGAGGTCGTGCTCTGCGACGACGGGTCCGGCGACGTCTCCTCGCTCGCTGACGCGCGCGTCCGTTTCGTCGGCTGCGACCCGCAGCGCGGCGTCGCCGCGGGCGTCAACGCGCTGCTCGCGCAGGCCACGGGCGACTTCGTCACGGTGCTCTCGCCCGATGCGACACCCATCCCGGGGAGCCTCGAGCGGGCGGTGGCGCTCCTCGATGCGCGTCCCGACGTCGACCTCGTGCACGCGCTCGCCGCGCAGGTCAACCCCGCCACCGGGTTGGCCACGGCGCTCCGCCCCGTTGGCCTCTCCGATGCGACCGGCGTGGTCGCGCGCGACGAGTTTCGCGCGCTCTTCGTGTCGCCGTTTCTGCGACTCGCGACGGCGGTGTTTCGTCGCGCGCTGCGCCTCGCCGCGCCTTCGCTCGACGAGGCCGCCGCCGTCGCGGGCTGCGTCGAGTGGGAGTTCGCGCTGCGCCTCGTGCGAGGGCGCGGCGTGTTCTTCTTCAATGAGCCGGGCGTCGTGCTCGAGGCCCCGTCGAGCGACGATCCCGCCGCCGCCGCGCTCCGCCGGGGGATTGCCGCGAGCCGCCTCGCTGTGGTGCGGTCGCGAAGGGCCGTCCCTACCGCGACTGCTCTGGCTCGACCCGAACCAGCGCATCACGCGCGAGGCGGTCGAGGGCGGCCTCGCGAACCTCCGCGCCGCGAGCGGGCGCGGCGCCCGGTGCGCGCGCATCGCGCTCGAGACCGACGCGTTTACGCGCGCCGAGCTGGCGTCGCTCTATCGCGCGGCCGACGGCGTCGTCTCTGCGGGCGACCCGATGACGATGCGCCGCGCCGCGCGCGTGGGGGTGCACGCGCGCAGTATGCCGTCGGTGGAGACGTGGCGCGACGCGGCGCGCGAGGCCCGCGCCCGCCGCGGTGCGGCCGATCGGTCGAAGCCCGCGGCGCCGCGCGCCGACCGTTGACCGTAGGGCCGCTCGGGCGCGCTCAACCCTCTTGCGAGAGGGCGCGCGCGCGCTTGCGAAAATACGCGATCACGAGGTGGTCGAACATCATGTGAACGTCTTCGATGGGGCCATAGTCGTCGGAGGCGACCACCACGGGCACGTCGACCATCGCGCCGAGCTTGCCGCCGCCGCGGCCGAGAAAACCCACCGTGGTGAGCGCGAGCTCCTTCGCGACCTCCGCGGCACGCACCGCGTTGCGGCTGTTGCCGCTGCCCGAGATCACCAGGAGGAGGTCGCCGGGCTTCGCGAGGGTGCGCAGCGGCACCGTGAACACCTCGTCGTACGAGAGGTCGTTGGCGATGGCCGTCATGAGCGGAACGTTGTCGGTGAGGGCCACGGCGCGAAAGCCCGGGCGGCCGATCTGGGCCATGCCCCACACGAGGTCGTTGCACATGTGCGAAGCGGTCGCCGCGCTGCCGCCATTGCCCACAATGAACACCTGGCGCCCCTCGTCGTAGGCGGCTTCGAGGGCGCCCAGCGCGCGGTCGATGGCATCGAAGGGGAGCGCGTTGAGCACCTCGACGAGGTTGCTGACATAGCGCGTTGCGAAGTCACGGCGATCAGTGGTCATTGGGTGGCGCTCAGGGGAGAAGGGTGCGAATGAACTCGTAGAGCATCTCGGGGTGCACGGGCTGGGCGTTGCCCACGATGCGCACCGCGAGGGCCCCGACCGCGTTGCCGATGAAGCCCACGAGGTCGGGAGGGAAATTCGCCGCCGCGCAGGGCGCAGCTACGGAGAGAAACGCGTCGCCCGCGCCCACCGTGTCGACCACCTGCCGCGAGAGCACTGGCACGTGCGCGAAGGGCTTGCCCGCGCGCCACGTGAGCGATCCGTGGTGCCCGCGGGTCACGGTGACCACCTGTGCGCGGAGCTCGCGGGAGAGCGGTCGAACGAGGTTCTCGATGGGGCTGTACCGATCGCGGCAGGCCATGCGCGTCTCGGCCTCGTCGATGCACACGTAGTCGGCGCTGGGGTACCGCGAGATCACGTGGTAGCCGTAGTTTATCGAGTTGAGCTGCGTGTTTACCGCCAGAAAGCGGCCCCTGGCGCAGAGCAGGTCGATCATGCGACGGGTGATGCAGCCGTGGCCGAAGTCGGACGCGATGACCAGGTCGTAGTCGGCGAGCGCGGCGTCGAGGTAGTCGCACACCTCGGCCTCGAGCTCGGCCCGCAGCGGCTGATCGTCGAAGAACGAGACCTCGAAGAGCTTCTGGAGCAGGAACTTCTGAAGGTACCTGCGCTTCACCGTGGTAGGCGCGCCCGGTTGTGCGAAGAGCTTCGGGCGGATGTTCGGGCGCAGGTTGGCGCGCACGAAGTCTTCCTTCGAGTCTTGCGCGCCGAGCACGGTGACCAGGTGCACGTCGTCGCAGAAGCCCGCGACGTGGTTGGCCACGGCCAGCACGCCGCCCGCGTAGCTCTGCGCTTCGAGGTACTGCGCCGCGATCACCGAGGCCTTGGTGGGCATGCCGTACGGTCGTACGAAGTGATACTCGTCGATGATGGTGTCGCCGAGCACGAGCACCTTCATGCGACGCAGCGCGCGCAGCTTGCCGATGACCTCGTCGGCGGTGTAGCGCGCGCCAAACTCGCGGAGAAACTCCGCCGCCTCGGGGGTGATCTCGCGGGGCACGGCGGCGAGGTCCGCAGGTGGCGGCTCGCTGTTCAGGCGAATCGACGCGCTGTCGGCCGCGTCGTCGCGCGGCGTAGTGCGCGGGAGCGACTCGGCCTCGATGCCTTCGGGCTCGTTGAAGCTCACTTCGTCATGCGGTTCGCGCGGCGCCGTCACGGTGCACCCTTCGAGGTCGAGAGAAAGCTGAACCAGTCGCGCGTGGCCTCGGCGATGGCGTCGGGCGTCCACACCGGCGCGCTGCGCCAGTGTTCGATGTGATCGAGCATGCCGCGCACGCCCTCTTCAAACGACACCCTGGGCTCCCATCCGAGCACGTTGCGAATCCTGGTGATGTCGGCGAGCGTGCAGTCGGGCTCGCCGGGCCGCTTCGGCAGGTGCTCGACGGGCCCGCCGAGGAGGGCCACGAGGCGGTTGATGCTGTACGTGCCGCCGCTCCCTACGTTGAAGATCTCTCCCGACACGGTTGCGTCGCCCGCGGCGGCGAGCGCGGCGGTGACGTCGGTGACGTAGGTGAAATCGCGGGTCTGCTCGCCGTCGCCCACCACCGTGTAGGGTTTGCCCGCGAGCTTCTGCGCGAGAAAGACCCCGAAGACGGCGCCGTAGGTGCCCGTGGTGCGGGCGCGCGGCCCATACA
>CAIKNO010000552.1 GCA_903828805.1 uncultured Sandaracinus sp.
CGAGGACGTCGTGTTCGAGCGCCTGGGCGTGTCGCCCTGACGGCACTGGAGGTCCGTGATACTCACTCCACCAGCGAGGCGGGTCCGATCCGGGGTCGGCCCCGACCGGACCGCCTCCACGCGCAGATGATCCATGGCGTCTTTCCCACCGACTCCTCCCGGACCTCCTCTCCATCTGCCCGAAGGCGGCCGTGCCCCCACCGGCGGCCCTGCACCCACCGGCGGCCCTGCACCCACCGGCGGCCCTGCGCCCACCGGCGGCCCTGCGCCCACCGGCGGCCCTGCGCCGAGCTCCGAGCCCTCGTCCCTGCGCGGACCTTCGCTCGACCGGGCGGGTGTCCTCGCGCGGGACGCGTCGACCGCGCAACCGGAGGCCGAGGTCCTCGTCGGCGAGCTGGTCGACGCCGAGGAGGTCGCGCCGCGCGACGCGAGACCGGCCGCCCGGGCTGCCCCTCAGGACGACGAGGGAGAACTCGGCGACGAGGAGGAAGAGGAGGACGACGACACGGCGGACGGAGAGGCCGAGTCGGGCGACGGTGATCCCGACTCCGACGTCCTCGAGGGCGAGGTCCTCGACGATCCCGCGTTCGACGACGCGGCGCTCGAGGTGCCCTTCGGAGAGCCGACGCAGACGAGCGCGCGCATCGGCCGGGGGGAGCTCGCCCCGCTCGACCCGCTGCAGGCGTACATGCGGGACGTGCAGCGCCATGCCCTGCTCACGCCCGAGCAGACCCACGACCTCGCGGTGAAGTACGTCGAGACCGGCGACGTCGACGCCGCGCGCAAGCTCGTGACGGCGAACCTGCGCCTGGTCGTCAAGATCGCCTACGACTACCGTCGGGCGTACCGCAACATCCTGGACCTCATCCAGGAGGGGAACATCGGCCTCATGCAGGCCGTGAAGAAGTACGACCCTTACAAGGGCGTGAAGCTCAGCTCGTACTCGGCGTGGTGGATCCGCGCGTACATCCTCCGCTTCGTCCTGAACAACTGGCGCCTGGTGAAGCTCGGGACCACCCAGGCCCAGCGGAAGCTCTTCTTCAACCTCCGCAAGGAGAAGGCGCGGCTCAGCGCGATGGGCATCGAGCCCACGCCCGAGCTCATCGCCCACAACCTCGACGTCTCCACCGAGGAGGTCGTGCACATGGACCGGCGCCTGGGGGCCGGAGACCTCTCGCTCGATGCGCCGATCGGGAACGGCGACGACGCCGGCGCGACGGCTCGCATCGAGCGGATGGCCTCGGAGAGCGGCCCGGCCGACGAGCTCCTCGCGCACGCGGAGTTGCAGGGGCTGCTCTCGGAGAAGATCCACGAGTTCGGGGAGACCTTGCAAGGCAAGGACGAGATCATCTTCCGCGAGCGGCTGATGGCCGAGCAGCCGAAGACCCTTCAGGAGCTCGGCGCCCAGTTCGGGGTCTCCCGCGAGCGCGTGCGGCAGATCGAGAAGCGCCTGCAGGGAAAGATCCGTCAGTACCTCGAGCTGCACGTCGAGCGGAGCGCGCTTCCATGAGCAGGGCGTCTTGAGCGGGCTCCTCTCGGTCGTGGCGACCCCGATCGGGAACCTCGAGGACATCACGCTGCGCGCGCTGCGCACGTTGCGCGAGGCCGAGGTCATCCTCGCCGAGGACACCCGTCGGACGTTGACCCTCTGCCGTCACCACGGGATCGGCGGCAAGCTGCGGACGCTTCACGCGCACACGCCGCCCGCGCGGGTCGCCTCGATCGTCGAGGAGCTCGCGGCGGGCGCCCGCTTCGCGCTCGTCAGCGACGCCGGGACTCCCCTCGTGAGCGATCCCGGGGCCGAGCTGGTGCGGGCCGCGCTCGAAGCCGGGGTCCGGGTCGAGTCCATCCCCGGCCCGAGCGCCCCGGGGTCGGCCCTGGTCGCGAGCGGCCTGGCCAGCCCGAGCTTCGCGTTCTTCGGCTTCCTGCCCAGGAGCGGCGGAAAGCGCAGCCGCGCCCTCGAGGTCATCGGCCGCTTCGACGGGACCGCCGTGCTCTTCGAGGCGCCCAGCCGCGTGGGCGACACGCTTCGAGACCTCGCCCGCACCCTCGGCGCCGAGCGCCCCGCGGCGGTCTGCAGGGAGTTGACGAAGCTCCACGAAGAGGTCGCCCGCGGCACCCTCGCCGAGCTCGGTGAGCGCTTCTCGGGCGAGGTCCTCGGCGAGATCACGCTCGTCGTGGGGCCACCCGCCTCGGTCTACGTCGAGGCGAAGGATCCCATCGAGGACGACGAGATCCGACGCTGGCTCGAGGGCGAGGGACTCGGCACGAAGGAGGCGGCGGAGCGCCTCGCTTCCCACGATGGCATCGCCCGGAAGGACGCCTACCGCCGTGTGCTCGACCTCGCGAAGGCCTCAGGAGGCGGGGCTTAGGTAGAGAACCTCGGGCTGCGCGGCGAGCACGGTGCTCGAGAGGTCCGCCGACCACGAGAGCCCGCCGACCGAGAGCGCGCCGCCGTCCGGAAGCGGCACGGTCACGTGCATCGCGCGCTTGATGCGGAGCACCGGCGTCGCGGGGTCGAGCGCGGCGGAACCGTCCGCGCTGACCGTGCCTCGGAGCACGTCGATCGTGTTGTTCGTCTCCCACGAGAGCGACGTGATGCCGCCGGTCACGACGATGCGCCCGTCGTCGAGGCGGGCGCTCGCGCCGAAGGCGTGCGGGTTGCGCAGCAGCGTGGGCGACGCCAGGCCGGTGGTCACGTCCACCGTGAACGAGCGCAGCTGGGTTCGCGAGAACGGGCAGGCCTCGGTCGGCGTCGTCCCGTCCTCGAAGAGCGCGGTCGCCATCATCGGCGAGACGCCCTGCGCGCAGCGCGGCCCGAACCAGCCCATCACGACGACGTGGCTGCTGTCGAGGCGCTCGACGAGGGGCGACGCGAGGCTCCACTCCGGGTGGGACGCCGCGACGCTCGGGCTCTGACGGGGGAACGAAAGCGGCGCGGCGCTCGCCGACGCGAACGTGCCGTCCGAAGGGCTCGCGCCTGGCGTCCACACCTCGGCGAGGTCTGCGTCTGACGTGGCCGCGCCGCCGCCGAAGAGCCACACCGCGGGGCTCGCCGACGTCCCGACGCCGAC
>CAIKNO010000553.1 GCA_903828805.1 uncultured Sandaracinus sp.
TTCGATTCTGTCTCTGGGCACTCTAGAAACCCCGCTTTTCGCGGGGTTTTTGCTTTCCGTCGCCCCGTCGTCGGTGTCCGTGTCCGTCTCGCCTGAGGGAGCGCCGGAATTCGCAGAATTCCCCATATCTAAATGGGAATTCGCCGTTCCACGCCGTCCACCCCGTCCGCTGGGTCCTGACGCGATCCATCACACCGTCCGGCCGCCCCCCGCGAGGCGCCATCTCGGGCAGGGCCCCCCGGGCCGCACCCTGCAAGGCGCCCGGATGATCGTCCGTGCCCTCGCGCTTCGAACGACGGCGGCGCTTCGTGCGACGACCTCCACGGCGCCTCTCGGCGCCCGAGGCAGGCCGGCTGCTCTCGCTGCGCAGGCCCCGGACGTCTGCCCTGGCCCGGGGTCCTTGCACGCTTGCCGCCGCGTCCCGCGACGCGTAGCGTGGGGAGCACGTGTCGACAGGCATGCCGATCGCGCGGCTCGCCGCGGGCGCGTGGGTGTTCGTGCTGGGGGGCGTGGCGACGCTCACCGCGTGCAGCGGCGTCGAGACGTCGTCGATCGACGCCGCGGTCCACTCGGACGCAGGCGGAGGCGACGCCGGCGATGCCCGCATGGACGCGGCGATCATCGACGCCGCACGTCCGACGAGCGATGCGGGGGACGACGCCTCCACGCGCGACGCGGGCGACGGCTCGACCCCACCGCCCGCCGACGCCGCCATCGACCCCGCGAGCACGGGGCCGTGCGTGCCCTACGGCATCGTGCCGGCGTATCCCGTCCACGACAGGCTGGTGGTCGGCGTCGCAGACTCCGACCCACCGACGGCGGCGAGCCCGCACTGGCCCGGACTGCGCGCGCGCCACCTCCGGACCGTGCGGGAGTTCGACATCGCTTCGCGGCCCTGCGGCGACCCGGCGCAGCCCACGTCCCGCGCGCACTTCGAGCAGTGGCTCGCCGCGACCGCGGCCGCGGGCGCGGAGCCCTTCGTCGTGTTCCGCAACGTGTCGGGCCAGCCCGCGCCCAGCGTCACGGCCTACGACGCGGCGATCGCGGCGTTCCGCGCGCGGTACCCGGGCGTGCTGCGGCTGGGCGCGTGGAACGAGCCGAACTCGAGCGCGTACATGCTCCACCGCGACCCGGCGCGCGCCGTGGAGTTCTACCGGGTCGCGGCCTCGCACTGCGCAGGCGACTGCGTGGTCGCGGCGGGCGAGCTCATGGACTGGCCGAGCGACACGCTGTTCTCGAGCGCAGGCGTGACGGCGTCGGCGAGCGCGGCCTCCTACGCGGCGCGCTACCTCCACTTCATGGGCGCGACGCGCCCCGCGCTGTGGACGCTGCACGCATGGCACGACGTGCGCGACTTCCAGCAGAACGGCGAGGGCTGTGACGGCGCGAACGGCCCCGGGCGCGCGGCCACCACGCCGCCCTGCGGGTTGCGCTACTTCCTGCGCCAGCTCCGCGTGAACGGCCACGGCGATGCGACCGTGTGGCTCACCGAGCAGGGGCCCTTCTACCGATCCGGCCGCGACTCGCCGTACATGAGCGCGGCGTTCCGAGACGCGCACACGTTCACGACGATCCCGCACGGCGCGGCGACCGCGCAGGTCTATGTGTTCGGCGAGGCGAGCCAGGACGCGGCGCTGCGCTTCGCGCTCACCGATCTGGTCGGCGCGAGCCCGCGGGTGGCGCGCGTGTACCTCTACGACTTTCAGAGCCAGTGCCGCACGCCCGCGCGCTGCAAGCTCGACGACACGGGGCTGGTCTCGCCGAACCTGCTCGGGGGCGACACGGCGACGCCCGGCACGCCGCGCGCGTCGTACGCCACCGTGGCCGGTTGGCCGGCGCGACCCTGACCGCGCCTCGACGGACGCCCCCTCGGCCCTCGCTTCCCACGGGTCACGCGGCGGAGGCGAGTCCGGGTCGCGAGGTTCGACGCGCGTGCCGTCTCCCGCGACAGCGACCTCGCCGATCTCCCCGTCGGACCCGACCTCCGCTGCACCCTCTTCCACTCGAGGTTCTCCGAGTCCTCCTGCAGCGGACCACCGTCTCTCTCCGACCTGTGTGGGCTCCGCAGACCGCGACCACGACGCGATCCCGAGAGGCGACCACGTTCCCGACACCGCGGGACAGCGCGTCTGCGTGGGGCCCGGGGGGGCGCCCATGCCGTGCCGCCAGCGGGTGCAGACGGCGTGCGGCTCGAGGATGGCCAGACGATGTGCGGGATCGACGAGACAGATCTGGAGTGGGCCGGAGAGAAAGGATGCGGCCGCAGCCCGCGCGACGCGATCGAGGGCGGCGTCACGATGGCCTCGTGCTGCGCGGTCGGTGCTCGAACGTCGGGCGCTCAACGCGCCCCGAAATGGTTGGAGAGCGCCTTGGTCAGCGCGGCGATGCGCGGGCTCTTGCGGTGCGACTCGTGGGTGAGGACCCACGCGACACGGTCGAGGGCACGCAGACCGTCGCGGCGCGACGTGTCCTCGACGAGCTCGGGATAGAGCCCCGCCAGCGGACGTGGGAGGAGTCCGAGCCCGATTCCCTCGCGCACGAACGCGAGGAAGGCGCTGCGGCTCGCGGTGGTGACCGCCACGGGACGCGCATGCTCGAGCTCCCACTTCGCTTCGGGCGTCGTCGCGTTCGCCTCGGTGAGCACGACCCAGCTCGGGCGCGCGCTCGCCCGCGCGGCCTCGGTCCCGAAGACCGCGTAGTCGAAGCGAAAGAGGCGCTTGCCCCAGCAGTCCGGGGGCGGTCGCTCGGCGACGCTGATCGCGACGTCGACCTCGCGGCGTCGCACGCTCGGCCCGCGGTTGGAGAGCATCACGTCCACGCGCAGCTCGGGGTGCGCGGACCGGAGCGCGCGGATCGGGGCGGTCAGCAGCGGTGCCATGCCCTCCACGGTCGTGAGGGACACGGTGCCGGCGAGGCTCTCGTCGCGACGGCGCACCTCGCCGACGGTGCGCACGAGCGTTTCGCGCATGCGCCGTCCTCCCTCGGCGAACGCGAGGCCCGCGTCGGTCAAGGCCGTCGGTCCCGCGCCGCGCACGAGGCATCGGGTGCCCGTGCTCGATTCGAACGCGTGGATGCGCCGGTAGAGCGTCGAGCCCGAGACCCCGAGCTCCCGCGCGGCCGCCCCGACCTCACCCGTTCGTGCCAGCGCCTCGAGGAAACGCAGGTCGTCCCAGCTGGGTGTGCCCATCGAAGAGAGATGTCCGACCCCCCGTGACTTCGCAATCCTGCGATGGCCTTTCGCAGCGTTGCGCCATGCACGCCGGGCGCCGAGGCCTACGATGGGCCGCATGAACCGCTCGCTCTTGCTCTCGTGGGTCCTCCTCGCCGCCTGTGGCGCATCGCCACCGGTGGGCTCGGATGCCGGTGCCTCCGACGGGGGACCGGGCGGTCACGCCGACGCGGCGGGTCCCATCGAAGGGGACGCGGGACCGGGCCTCGCTCCCGACGCAGGACCCGTGCTCGGGGACGAGCGATTTCCACTCCAGGCACGCTTCCCGGAGGGCGGTGCGTACGATCCGGTCGGTGGTGCGTTCTACGTCGGCAGTCTCGAGGACGGCAGCGTGCATCGCGTCGATCGCGCGACGGGCGCCGAGACCGTGCTGTTCACCGAGCGCATGCCGGGCACGTGGTGGACGCTCGGGATGCACGTCGACGCGCCGCGCCGTCGGCTCTTCGTGTGCGCGATGGACGACATGCGAGGCGTGAGCGCGGAGGACCCGCCCTTCGTCGGCCGCGTGTGGGAGTTCGATCTCGAGCGTGGCGAGCGCGTCGCGAACCACGATCTCTCGCAAGCGCAGCCGCGCGCCACGTGCACCGACGTGACGACGACGCGCGACGGGACGCTCTTCGTGAGCGACCGCGAGCACCCGAACGTGTACCGGATCGCCGACGGCGTCGTGGAGCTCTTCGCCACGGACGAGGCCCTCTCGTCGAGCGTCGTCGGCCTCAACGCGATCGTGCCGACACCGGACGAGACGGCGCTCCTCGGGGTCGTGTACTTGCCGTCGCGCCTGGTGCGCATCGATCTCGCGACGCGCGAGGTCGAAGTCGTCGGCATCGACGGAAGCTTCAGCGACGGGAGCCCCGCGCTGAGCGGCGCGGACGGGATGGCGTTCGCGAGCGACGGACGTCTGCTCGTCGCGTTCACGAGCGCTGTGACGACGCTCGAGCCGGTCACCTCCGACTGGCGGGCGGCGCGGGCGCGGTCCGTGAACGTGCCCGAGGGAATGACCGACGTCGTACTCGCCGAGGGCGCGCCCTATCTGCTCAACGGACAATCGGTCCGCTTCGCCTTCGGTCGCGAGCCCGACCCCTTTGCGCTCGTCCGCTTCCTCGGACGCTGACCTGGCGCGGGCGACATCGCGACGCGTTCGAGGGCCGGGCTGGCCGGGTCCTCTGGCCTCCCGCGGCTCGACGGTCACCGCCGTCCGGTCTCGCGGCGGCGGGGGCAAGCCCGTGCGGGCCGCTCAGCGAGCTTTCTGGCGAGCGGTCAGATCCCGCAGCACCGTCGCGGCGCGGGCGACGGAGATCCGCGCGTGGATCAGGTCCTCGAGCACCTGTTGCGATTCGCGGGCCCGTCGGATGGAGTCGAGGTGATCCACGCTCCGCTGCACGCCTCGCCGGAGCGCGTGGAACACGCCTCCGCGGCTCCCGGTCGACGCGAGGCGCGCGCACCTTTCGTTCCAGACGTCCTCGATGCGGACGAGCAGGGCCCGGGCCCGGTCGCGCTCGGTCTGGACCCGCAGCACCGCGTCGAGGGCCCGCAGCCGCACGCGCGCGAGGCCCGCATCGAGCAGCCCGTGATCGCCGAAGGACTCGAGCTCCGAGAAGCCTCGTTCGCGGCGGACGGCGCTGTCGCGGGTGAGGTCGTCGAGCGCGGCTTCGACCCGGCCGAGCGCGACCCAGCGGTAGGCGAAGTCGAGGCCCGTGCCCTTGATGTTCTGGATGCCCATGATCGTGACGCGCGTCCCCGGAGGCGTGGCGCGCGCGATGCGGGCGATGATCTGATCCCCGGTGGCCTTCGGATCGTTCACGACGACCAGGGACGCACGGAGCAGCTCGGCGTACGCGGTGCGGAGCGCGGCGTGGTAGGCGTCCCGCGCGGCGGCACCGCGCTCGGTCGGCAGGGCGGCGCGCAGCCGGGCGTGGACGACGATGCGGGCGAGGCTGTCGAGGAAGTGCTCCAGGACCTCGGCCTTCGACGCGGGCTCCCAGAGCTCGGGGTGCACGTCTTCTGCCGGCGCATCGTCCTCGACGAGGCACCCGTCGAGCGTGGCCCTCAGGGCCGCGTCGGACGCGAGCTCGGCGCGCACCGACGCGAGTCCGGCGGAGCCACGAGCCTCCGGCGAGATCCATCGCTCGAGGGCCTGCCCGGCCCGCGGCCTGTCGACGAGGCGATGCCGCGCCCCGAGGGCGAACCGCTCGAGCCGCGCCAGGGCCACCTCGACGCTCGGGGCGGGGACCCGGAGGCGCTTCAGGGTGCGGGCGAGCCGCTCCCTGGGGCTCGCTGCGCCGAGCTCTCCGTCCGCCGAGAGCACCTCGAGCGTCGGCAACATCCGCGCGAGCGCCGCGTCGACGTACCCCTCGAGCCCACCGAGGTTCGTGCCGATGAGGACGTGTCGATCGGCGGCGAGGTCCTCGACGAGGATGCGGCCGAACACCTCCGAGCGCGCCACGCGGTCGTCGCGGTTGTTGACGACGGTGACCAGCACCTCGCCGGGCTCCGCGTCGGGGTCGACCGCGTCGAGCCCCATGCGCCGCCAGTTGCTCACGCAGCCGGTCCGCTCGTTCGCGCTCATGCCGTTCATGAAGCGGAGCATCCGTCCCCACAGGCGCACGGTGGGGTAGGTCTTGAGCACCCCGAGATCGGGCACGACGTGCTCGGCCATGAGCGCCATCGCGAGGCCGCGATCGATGCCGAAATGTTCGGCCATCCGCAGCACGAGCGCGATGTTCCGCGGGTGCTCCTGGTAGGGGAACGCGGCGAGCAGGTCCGCCGGGAGCAGGTCGGCCTCGTGCGCGCGGACCGGGACGAGCTTGGTGCCCTGGGTCCTGGCCTGCTCCTCGAAGAGGGGCAGGAAGTTCACCTCGCTCGTGAAGCAGAGGCCGCCCCGGGGAATGAAGCGGGAGATGACCTCGGCGACGTTCTGCCCCGCCGGTCCCTGGATGTCCTCGTGGTCCGGGAAGGCGTTGGTGAGCGTGGTGAGGTCGTCGTGCATCCACTCGTGCGCGAGGACGTCGACGTAGCGCGGGTTGAGCGCCATGCACTCCCAGAGAAAGACCTCGGTCTCGAGGCGTGCGGCGAACTCGAGCAGCTTCGCCTGCTCCCAGATCGTGGCCTTGTCGTAGGGGCGGTAGATGAACACCTCGAGCGGGCGCTGGCCGGGCACCGAGTGGATGAACATCGCCTCGCAGCCGGTGGTCTTCACGAGGACCTGGAAGCCGAGGCCGTGGAAGAGGCCGGCCTTGATCCGCTCGGTCCCCGACTTGCCCCGCGTGCCCCATCCTCCGATGGTCATGGGGATCCGAGCGCGCGCCGCGCGGATGCGCCGACGCGCGACGTGGGAGCGCACCATCGCCGTGCCGAGCAGTCCGCCGGCGAACACGGCGAGGGCCGGCTGACTGTTGCCGGTTGGCGAGAGCAGGTAGGGCGCGTGTTCGCGCAGGACCTCGAGCGCCGTGCCGAGCGAGGGCAGGCCGAGGCCCCACGAGGTGCGGACGTCGAGCAGGGACGCGACGTGCGCGGGGGTCGGCTGGGGACCGAGGTCCTCGAGGGGATGCGGTGCGAACTCGACGCGGATGCCGAGTTCTTGCTGGACCGTCGAGACGTAGGCGCGCCGCTCGTACGGCTCGGTGCCGCGCATCGACGCGAGCCGGAGGGCCGCGAAGCGCCCGTAGGCCCAGGCGAGGCGGAGCCGGTTGCGGAGCCTCTGAGGGGCGGAGGCCGGCGGCGTGATGGTGGTCGTGCCATGGCTCGACGCGAGGCGGACCGGCTCGGCGCGCGCCCACGGCAGATCGAGCAGGTCGTCCACGGTCGGCAGATGCCGGCCCCAGCCGCCCTGTCCGTCGACGCTCACGCGCTCGCCCGGAACCGTCGTCGCGGTCACCTCGTCCATCCCGCCCGGGTGCGCGCGCAGGGTGCCTCTCAGCGTCCTACCCACCGTGTGCGTGAACGCTTGCCGCTTGTTGGGCGCGCGGTGCCGGACCTCGTGCGCGAGCCTCCATGCGCGCGTCGCGAAGCGGTCTCCTCGGGTGATGAGGTAGCCCCCCGGGACAGGCCTCGCGTCCAGGCCGTGGGCGTCGCGAGACACCTCGGCGAACACGCGGACCATCCACGCCGGATCGGCTGCGCGCGCGCGGGCGAACGCGGGCAGCGCGTCGAGTCGAAGCTCGACGGTGCGGCCTGGCGCGACGCCGCCGACGAGCGTTCGAAGCGCCTGCGTCACCGCATGTCGGATGGGGTCCCGGGCCGTGTCGATGCGCTCGAGGACGGCCGACACGACCTCCTGCACGCCCGGCGGCAGCTCCGCGCGGGCGCGGAGCGAGCAGAGCAGGGACGCCAGCCGCGCAGCGACCCCGGGGTCTTCCGGGTGCGCCTCGACGACCGCAGCGCAGGCGTCGACCACGACCTCGAGCACGAGCGGTTCGAGCTCCACCCCGCAGACGTGTCCGAGGACCTCGTCGAAGAGATCCGTCTCGTGATGCCGCGCGATCGCGGCGCGAAGCGCGACGGCCCGAACCCGGGGGCTGGCCTCGAATTCCCAGCCGGAGCCGCGGAACAGCGCGCGAAGGATCGCGGACTCGCCGTGCCGCACGGCCGTCGTGAAGAGCTGCATCCGGACGTGCTCGCTCGGGTCTCGAGACCGATGGAGCGAGACCAGCATCGCCCGGCGCGTCGCGGTGTTCGCGGCGGCGAGCCAGAGGTCGATGGCGCGCGCGCGCACGAGCGCGCGGTCGGAGGGGTGCTGATCGAGGCCGGTCCGGGTGAGGCGTTCGAGGAAGCCGAGCCGGGCGTCGAGCGGGAGGAACGGGGCGACCATCAGCGCCTCGGTGACGACCGCGACGTGCTCCTCCGGATCGTCCGCGCGTCGGACGATGCGGCCGATCAACCCGTCGGGAGCGCTCGCCTCGACGTCCCCTCGGGCGGGCGCCGGGAGGAGCTTCAGGGTGGCGCGGACCGCGCCGACGACGGTCTGCCACCGGGGGCTCTCGAGGCCCATCCGGAGGGCTCCCCGCAGCGCGTCGGAGATCCCCTCGGGCTGCAGGCCCGCGGCCCGGCGGACGCCGGTCGGCGCGTCGCGCAGTTCGTCCGCGCAGACGCGCAGGAATTGCATCGCGAGGTCGACGAACATCCCGTGGCGCTCGCGCCGGCGCGCGTGCCGCTCGATGAGGGTGTCGCTGCCGAGATGCCGGCCGAGCGCCTCCTGATCGGCGCGGCGTGCACGGGGATCTTCGATGGTGCGGCCGAGATGCTCGAAGAGCGCCATCGTGCGGGACGCGGGGTCCGGCAGCCGGGCGAGCAGGGCGAGCAGCTCGTCGAGGGCGCGGGTCGCTGTGGCGAGTTCCTCGCCGAGCAAGGAGAGCGTCCGGGGCAGGGCGGAGGCGATGGCGGCGCTCGCCTCCGGACCGTCCTCGGTGCCGTCGAACGAGGTCGGGACGACGCCTGCCAGGCGCCCGGCGAGCTCGCCGATGCGGGCCCCGCAGAGGCGCGCCGACAGCGGATCGGCGCGGTCTCGCAGCATCTGCGCGATGCGCACGACCCGGGCAGGCGGCGCGCCGGTGAGGGGCGCGCGGGCGGACTCTGACTGGGTCGAATCAACCATGAGGTGGTTCCTGCGCGCAGGGGGAGCATCTCATCGAATGCCCGCGGCGGACGAGCCGGAGTGATCGAGCACGCCCGAGAAGGCCGACTCCGGGGGCGAGAAGTCGGTGAGGCCGCGCCCGTCGAACACGTCGATGCCGACGGTGGCGAAGGCCATCGTGTCGATGCCCGACGCCTGGAGGAAGACGGTCCCGGAGACGCCGAGCACGAGGCGCGCGCTGGGCCCGAGGGAGAGGTGGTATCCGAGGTCGATCGAGAGGTCGTGACGCAGATACGTCTGCGGACGGTGGTCGTCCTCGAGGCGGATGCCCGGCCGGTAGGTGAACCGTCCGAGCAGCGTGCGCGGCAAGAAAAGATCGGTGACGAAGGCGCACGAGAGCGACGCGTCGATCCGGTCGAGCGTCGTCAGGTCCGAGTTCGAGGCGGCCCCGACGCCGAGCTCGATCCGCGCATCGGAGACGGGCGCGAACCGCAGCGTGGTGGACGGGAGCCACTGCACGGAGTGATCGGCCCGGTATGGATTCCAGACCTCGAAATCGACCGCGGTGGGGACGAGGGCGCGGTCGATGCTCGAGTGGAATCCCAGCACGACGAGCCGCGGAAGCAGGGTGAGGTCGCGGCTCAGCTCGAACGCCCGGTCGAGCCGGACCTCGCCGCGCACCGAGAACGCGCCGGACTCGGGCATCGCATCGACCCCGGCGAGCACGCCGAGCCGCAGGCCGAGGCCGAGGTCGTCGAGGTGCGCTTGAACGCGGGCTCCGACCGCGGGGGCGAGGTCGAGCCGCAGGCGGGTGGCCGCCTCGGTGCGAAGCCACAGCCAGCCCGGCACGACGGCGAGCCGATGCACCGCCGTGAGGCCGAGGAAGCTCGAGGCGCGCGCGGCGTTGTCGGTGTCGCTCACGTCGTGTGAGAGCACCCCGAGGCTCGCGGAGAACGTCCCGAACGCGCCGGCGCCCGGAGGCGCTTCGAGGGGGGGTGGCTGCCACGCGGGTTCGGGTGCGGCCGTGGCGGCAGGCGGCTCGACCGCCGCGGGTGCGGCGAGCGGGGGCGCGCTGCCGGCGTGCCTCGAGGTCCCGGCGCGGTCCGCCACGCGCATCCGCGCGCGCACGAGCACTTCCCCGGCGGGCGAGTGGACAGCGAGCGTCAGCGGTCCGAGGTGCGTGACCGGGAGCGTGAGGGTCGTGGCCGCGCCGACGGAGAGGGTGCGGGCGGGCAGGACCTGCGCGCGCACCCGCGCGTCGGGCAGGTCGGCGACGAGGCGTTCCGTGGCCCCCGGGGTCGCGGGGTCGGTCCCGGGGGTCGTGGTCCGCACCTCCGCGCGGGCGTGCGCGCCACCGAGCGCCCGGAGCTCCAGCTCGACGGTCGTCGGTCCGAGAAGATGGAAGACGACCGGCACAGCGGCGGTCGCGACCTGACCGGTCAAGCGGATCCGGAATGGCGTTCGCCCTCCGTCGGCGGAGGCGACCGAACCCCACGAGTTCGAGTCCGGGTCGAGGGTCACCTCGACGGTGGTCGCGGCGCTGGCCGGAGGGGCCGGGATCGTTCGACGTTCGCCTCCACGCAGCCGTTCGACGCGCGCCGCGGCGTCGCCCCATCGGACCGAGAATGCGCAGCCCGGGTCGGCGTCGCTGGCCTCGGACGCGGCGGCGTCTGCGCAGCGCAACGCGATGCCGCCGATCGGGGAGGGTGTGCGCAGGCTCCCGCGAAGACCCGACCAGAGCACGATCGCGGGATCGTCCGCGGCGAGTCCGAGCATCGCGCGCGCGAAGCGCTCGTGGGTGCCGGGCGGCTCGGGCTCGGCCAGCTCGAGCCGCTCGAATCCTCCGCCCCCGTCGGCGCCGAGATTCTGCCAGCGGCTGCGCGCCGCGGCGCGCGCTTCGGCCGCACGGGTCGACGGGCTTCGAACCGGCAGGGTGCGGGCCAGGCCGAAGAGCCACGGGGCGTCGGCGAGGGCGTCGGGATCGACCTCGAGCGCGTCGGCGTAGAGGCGAAGCGCGGCGAGCGTCAGGGACATGCGCGACGGCTCGTCACGCGGACCCGCGGACGCCAGCGAGCGCAGGGCAACCGCGGCTTCGAGGGGTCGCCCGGCCCGCTCGGACGTCTCGGCCGCGCGGGCACGCTCGAGGAGATCGGTGCGCGACGGATCGATCGCCAGCCCATAGGGGTGCAGCGGCCAGATCCCGACCGGCGCGCCCTCGAGCGGAACGTGCGCCTCGTCGCCGCGCGCGCGGAGGAGGCCCTCGACCCGAGCGAGCGCCTCGGGCGTGGCGCCACGATGGGCGGCGCGCGCCACGTCGCGTCGGGCCCGGGCGAGTTGCCCGAGCCATGCGAGCGCGCGTGCACGCTCGAGGTAGGCCTCCGGATCGGCCGTGGCGTCGATCGCGTCCGTCGAACGCCGAAGCTGCTCGAGGCATGCGGCCTCGTCGGACGGAGGACCGCGAAAGCTCGACTCCGTGGCGGGTCCGGCCGTCGGGACGCATCCGTCGCGCGCGCGGGTCGAAGGATCGTCCGGGGACGCGGCGTCCGCGGACGCGGCGTCGAGGGAGCGCCCGGCGTCGCCCGCGCGCGTGTCCTCGACGTACGCCGCGAGCGCGATGCGCCCCTCGACGGCGGCGGCCTCGAGCGATGCGCCGGCCACGGGCGGAACGAGCACGGGTCGCACCGGAGCGGAGAGGCCCTCCGGCGACCCGAAGATCCCGGACTCCGGCACGCCGGGCTCGAGTCGGATCGACTGCTGCTCGCCGCTCGACCAGCGGAGCTGCAGGGACGCGAAGGTGGCGCCCACGCTCCTAATTTCGAGCCTCGTAGGACCCTGCATCGGGCCCCACGACACCGTCTCTCCGGGGCCGACGACGTGCACGGCGCGGGCTCGATGGCGACCGGATTCTCCGTGCCCAGGAGGGACCGAGAGGAAGACGACCGCGCCGTCCGCGCGCCACTTGTGCTCCCCCGCCGGCACCCCGAATTCCCATGCGTCCAGCGCCTCGCGGGCAGCGTCGGTGTAGGGCGCGCCATCGACGTGCACGCGGGCCTGTTCTCCGGGCGCTCCGGCGACGAGCAGGCGGGCGCGCACGGGGCGCGCAGGGTCCACCTCCGAAGGGGAGAAGGAGAACCGGAGATCCGTGCTCCCGAGCCGCACGAGGTCGGCGGGTTCGTCGACCTCTGCGGGGACGACGAGGCGCAGCGTCGGGGCCCCGCTCGCGCTCGCTCGCACCCAGCGTGTCGGCGGGAGGGCGAGCTCGGCGAGCGCCCTTCCGAGCGTCCTGTCGAGGGGGTCTCGCCGCCACGTCCGCAGCAGCGCCGCGTGCGCATCGGGCGACAACGACGCGGGGGTCTCGAGCGCGCAGTCGAGCGCGACCTCGGGATCGAGGGCTCCGGACGTCGGAGCGGGCGCGACCCCGACGGGGGCCGACGCGAGCGCGGTCCGTCGGCAACGATCGCGCGCGACGTGCCGACGCGCGCCGAGGTCCACCCCGTCCGTGCGCGCCCACCAGGCGCCGAGCCGGTCCATGGCCTCGGCCTGGGAGGGCGAGGGCGTGCCCACGAGTCGACCGAGCGCGAGGCCGAATCGCTGAACCGCCTCGGAGGAAGGATCCGCCGCGCGGAGCGCCGAGGCCGCCGTCGCGAGCAGACGCGCAGGCACCTCGTCGCCCGTCGCCCAATGCCAGAACCGGGTGCGGTGGGCCAGCGTGCGGGCATCGAGGAGCAGCGCGCCGCCCTCGGCACCGATGCGCACGACGTGGGCGCCCTGGGGCACCACGAGTCGGCGCACGTGCCGGGTGCCCACGGCGTCGAGTCCCGCGTCGGCGTCGAGCCGGGGGCCGCCGACCGACAGGGCATCCGGCGGCGCGAGGGCCGCCGCCGCGCGGATCCGGAAGCGCGCGACGTCGATGTCGTCCATCCCGACCCGCAAGGTCCGGAGCGCGCTCTCGCCGGGACCGACCGCGCGGATCTGCAAGTCGAGCACGACCGGACCGGTCACGTGGAGCTCGGCGGTGTGTCCCGAGGCCAGCCTCCGCAGGCCCCGCGCCGGAGCTGCGTCCCAGGGGGGCAGCTCGGTCCACGGCCCATCCGGGCTCTCGACCTCGACGAAGCGGGGATCCATCGGGCGATGCCGCAGGAATTCGAGGATGGCCGACGCCCGCCGGAAGGCTCGACATCCTTCCGCGGACACTTCGTGCTCCGACCCTCGACAGATCGCCTCGTCGAAGCGCAGGGCATCCGCCAGGGCCGACGAGCCCCGCGGCAGCGCGGGCATCGCCCCGTCGTTCGCGTCGACCCATGCGAGCACCCGTTCGAGGGCGTCCTGGTGCGCACGGCGTGGGAGGTCCTCCTCGAGCGTGACGATCCGCGCGCGGGCCTGCACGCCCGACTCCAGGCGCCAGACGGCGAGCTCCTCGGACAGGTAGTGGACCTCGCCCGGCTCGACGTGGATCGGGGGCACCTCGATCCACGCCATCGCCCGCGCGGCGTCGCCGTCCGCGCCGCTGCGGACGAGCCGGAACGCGCGCAGCTGGGCGACGCGTGGCGAGACGACCCGCACGACCGAGAAGCGGGCCGGTCTCAGGTACGCGACGCGGCGCGCGTCGAGCTCGAACTCCGATGTCTGGACGGCGCGGAGGGAGCCCGACGACAGGTCGGGATGCGCGTCGCGTGGGAGCACCACCACGGGGACCGGCAAGGTCGCCATCCGAACCTGGGTGAGGCCCGTCGAGGTCGCGCCGACGACCACGAGCGCCGCGATGGCGGCCGCGACGACCGCGTCGTGGCGGAGACGAGGCGCGCGCGACGACGTCACTCCGTGCCCCACAGGGCGTCTGCGAGCGCCCGCCGGAGCGCCCAGTCCTCGCCGAGCCGTCGCCGCAGCGAGCGCGAGGTCTCGAGGTGGATGAAGTCCGCGCCCACGGTGCGCGCGAGCCGTCCCTGCTCGTTCGTCGTGGCGCCGAGCTCCGCGATGTCCTCGGGGAAGCGTCGAACGTTCAGCCCGCGTGCGCCGAGCGCGACGAACAGCCGCTGCACCGAGGACCCGGAGGTCGTGGCGTCGCCCCGGCTGAGGACCGCGTCGGCGTCGAGCTCTTCGCGGTCGGCGAAGCCATGCAACTGAACGATCCGGGCGGGCCCTGCCGCGAGGTACGCACCCGTCGCGGCGTGGAAGAAGCTGCCCGTCTGCTGGCACACGTCGGCCGGCGCGTTCGGGCGTTCGACGCGGGTGCCGTCGGCGGACCAGTAGCGGTGCAGCGTGTTCGTGAAGAACGCATCCCCCGAGCCGTGCGAGAAGAACATCCGCGCCGCGAGCGGGCCGGTGCCGACGTCGTGGAACGCGTGGGGGGCCTGCAGGAGTCGGCGTGGACCTTCGTCCTGCGGACGGAGCCGCACCCGGAAGAAGTACGCCCCCGCGCCACGATCCGCGGGATCGAGCAGGGCGATCGCGCGCGTGGGTCCGACCTGGACGAGCTCGGCGACGAAGCCCGACGCGGCGAGCCGAGGGCCGAGCACGCCGAGGGTGTCGCGGCCGTGCTCCGCCAGCGACGACGCCTCGGTGACGAGCTGTTCCAGCGCGTCGCGCTCGGCGTCGGAAGGCGGAACCAGCCGCACCTCGGGCCGTCGCCACAAGCGCGTTCGGATGTCGGCGATGCTCATCGTTCGTGCCTCCCCCGCCTGCACGACCGGGGTGAGTTCCCGCGTCGCACCGCACGAACAGGATCCTGCGAGTGCCAACCCGAGCGCCACCGCCGTGCGCAGGGCGCGACCTCTCTCCCGTCCCGGCTCAGTCGTCATCGCGGATCTCCTCGGGCGACACGGAGCGGTGGACGATCGTCGCTCCGGAGGCCACGGGCGTCGGCGTGGGTGCAGCGACGAGGATGCGGGCGAGGGCCGTCTCGGCACCGAGGCCCGTGACCCAGACCTCGATCTCGTGCCGCCCGACGTCCAGACCATCGCCGAAACGGAAGGCGACGGTGCGGGCGAACCCTGCCGACTCGCCCCGGCGATCGACGTGGGAGGCCGCGGCCCGCGTGCTCGCGGGGAAGGTCGCTTCGAGCTCGGGGCGGGTGACCCGTCCGACCGGTGTTCCCACGAGATACCGCGGACGTCCGTCGTCGATGCGCAGATGCACCGAGACGTCGGGCCGCGCCTCGACGCCCTGCCCGTAGAGGACCACCCAGACGTGGAGCGCCCCCGAGGGCGTGCTCACCCGGAGCGGCGCGCCGCGAGGGAATTCGAACGCCGTCCGGAGGATGTGCGCGCCGCCCGTGTCGTCGGCCGGGGGCAGCCCGACGAAGACCCGCGTCGAAGGGGGTGAGACGACACGAAGGGCGTGCTCGCCCGCCTCGAGAGACGGCAGCGTGAGGGGACCCGATTGCGACCGCACGACCGTGTCGAGCAGCGTCCGGCCGTCGGCCTCGATCCCGAGCGCGGAGCCGAGCTCCGAGAGAGCGTCCGTCCAGAACAGTCCACGCGTGTCCGCGTGTCCGCCCTCGGAGCGAACGCGCCGCGGTCGCGCCGAGAGCTCGGTGTAGACCGCCGCGAGGGGCCGGCGATGTCCGTCGGCGACAGGCTCGAGGATCCGATGGCGTCGTGGACGCCCTTGAGGCTCGAGCTCGGAGAGCGGCCGGTGGACCGAGCCCGAGGGCGCCGTGTCGGGATCGGCGACGGTCCCGACGCGGACCCCGTCGTCGTCGCGTTCGTCCGCGCTTCCGCCTCGAGAGGACCTGCGGCACATCGCGGCGAGCGTGGAGATCCTCCGCGCGGCGGCGAGCGCGCGATGATCGATCGCGCGCAGGGGCAACCAGGTGCGCAGGACGTGCGGGGCATAGTGCCAGGGAGCGTCCTGCCTCGCGTGGGTGGCGTAGAGGGGATCCAGCTGCGGGTGCCCGGGCAGCCACGCGTGGGCGCGCAGCGACGCGGGCTGGTCGGTCGCCGCGCAGAACCGCACGCTGCCTGCGGGGGCGATCAGGTGGAGCGAGACGGGCTCGGTCGTCAGCGCGACCGCGTCGTCGCCCAGCCGTACGCGCTCGAACTCCGAGCGCGTGCCCTCGACGGTGGCCAGCCCGCCGTGGACGGTGCTGCCCTCGGCGCCGACGAACCGGTAGCGGACGTCGGTCAGCGGCACCTCGACCGGGGACTCGCCGAGCGTGGGACGGACGTCGAGCCGGACCGTGCGTCCATGAATGTCGCCGTCCCCGTCGACGGACCAGCAGACCTCCCCGAGGCCGCGGGCGGCGTCCGACTGGTACATCGGAAGCCAGCGAATGTCCGGCTCGAGCCGACGTTCCCCTTCGCGCGGGTCGAAGCGCGGTGCGTCTCCGAACGGCACGGAGTCGTCGAGGGTGGTCGTCGACAGCCGCACGTTCGCCCGGCCCTCCGGGACCCGCGCGGTGATCGTGTGCACCCCCGGACCGACGCGCACCTGCGCATCTCGCCCCTCGTCCTGCACCGAGAGCACGAGCTCGCCGCCGGTCTCGCCTTGCACCGAGAGCTGAGCGCGGGCACCCGCGGAGCGGACCCGGAGGTCGGCCGGTCCGAGCACGTTCCAGGCGACGGCGCGGAAGCGATCGACGATCCGTGGCTCGTCTCGATCGGGGAGCCGACGGGGAGACCGATACCCGGTGTAGAAGATCGTCCGGGTCCGGTAGTCGGCGTCCTGCTCGCCCATGGCCGAGAGGCGCTGCCATCCCGACGCGACGTGGAGGTTCCTCTCCTCCTCGGGCAGCGCTTCCCAGCGGGGTACACCTTGCGCGGTCGCGAGGCGCTCACGCTCCCGCGCCGTGAGCGCGAGGCGCCGGACGTCGGTGCCGACGTCGGCGAGCGCGACCCTCCGGTACGCACGGACGAGCACCTCTCGTGGCTGGCTGCCGCGCGCCGGCATGAGCTCGAGGACCGCTCCGTCTTCGGTTCCCGGAGGGAGCGTCAGCTCGACGATGCGATCGTCGGCGAGCGCGACGCCTTCGGCGGTGAAGGCGTTCTCGTCGAGCCACACCCCGTCCTGGAGACGCCCGCGGCTCCGGCGGCTGCGGGCCCAGAGCTCCCGGGCGAGGACGACGCGACCATCCGGCTGCGTGACGCGGATCCCCACGCCGTAGGTCGTGTTGCCGTCCGGCGCCGTGCTCTGCGGGACCACGGCGTGCGTGACCAGGAAGACGGCACGCTCGTCCTGCGCGAGCCTCAGTCGGGGCCGACTGTCCGCGGCGACCCGGTACAGCACCTCGCGGTCGGCCTCCCGGAACTTGCGATCGAGCGGGCGATCCGGGGTCACCGACGCGTGCATCACGAGCAGGGTGACCCCCAGGGTCGCGATCAGCCCCGCGCCGAGACCGAGCGTGCTGCGGACCCGGGTCTTCATTCGCCGCGCTCCCGGCGGGTGACCATCACGACCTGACGGTCGTGCAGCAGGAAGGCGTGCTCGAGCGCATCCCCGTCCGCGGTGTCGAGCCGGAGCACGTCGGTCGTCGGCTCCGGCGAGAACGAGAGCGCGCGAAGGGTCGCGTCGCCCAGGTCGAGCTCGAGCGCGAGGAAGTCCGATCCGGCGACCTCGTCGAAGCCGAGGTACACGCGCGCGCCGGGCCGGGTGAGCAGCCGTCGCAGGGGGTGGGGCGTCTCGCCGGTCGCGGCCTGCTCGAGGGCCAGGGCCGCCGCCTCCACCTGGGCCCGACGGGCCGGGTCGCGCGGATCGAGGATCCGATCGGCGCGCCGCTCGAGCGCGAAGAACCGGGAGCCCCCGCCCTCCCACCGGATGAAGCCCAGCCCCGCCGTCAGCAGGATCGACGAGTCGGGCTCGCGATGCAGGTAGGGCCGCCGCGCGGCCTCGGAGAACCAGAGCAGGGCGGGCGTGGCGCCCCCGAGGTCATGGGAGAAACGGATGCTCGGCTCGTGCCATCCGTCGAGCCCGATGGTGTCGGCTTCTCCGCGCGCGAA
>CAIKNO010000554.1 GCA_903828805.1 uncultured Sandaracinus sp.
ACGCTCGCCCCGCGCGGGTGGGTGGTGCGCGAGCTGGACGAGCTCGTGCTGAAGATGCTCGCCAAGGAGCCGGCCCAGCGCTTCGCGGGCGCCCGGGAGTTGCGCGAAGCCCTCGATGCGCTCGGCCGCGCCGCCGGTGCGGGGGCGTCGAAGAAGAAGGAAGACCTCGACGGCGCGGCGTACGGAAAGGCCAAGGCGGCCCTGCTCGACAAGCCGACGAGCGAGGACCTCGCCGCGGCGCTCGAGCGGATCGTCGAGCCCGCGCAGGCGTGGTCCAAGGCCGTCGACGTGTTCGCGGAGGCGGCCGGCAAGACGGACGACGTCGAGGCCAAGAAGTCCCTGCACTTCCGCATCGCGCGGCTCTCCGAGAGCGAGCTGTCGGACCCGAAGGCGGCCGAGGCCGCGTACCGCAAGATCCTCGAGCTCGACGGCGAAGACGAGATCGCCCGCGTCGCGCTCGAGGAGCTCAAGCGGCAGACCGGCGATGCCGAGGGGCTCGTCGAGCTGCTCATCGAGAAGAGCGAGCGCGAGAAGGTCCCGGCCGAGCGCGCCGCGGTCATGCGCGAGATCGCGGAGACCTACGAGAAGCAGCTCAAGGACACCGACGGCGCCTTCGTCGCGTGGGTGCAGGCGCTCGCCGATGCGCCCCGGGACGAGCGCAGCTTGCACGAGATCGAGCGCCTCGCGGGCAGCTCGCACGAGCGCTGGAACGAGGCCGTGACGACCCTCGGCCAGGCCGTTCAGGACTCCGACGACCGCGACGCCAAGCTCGCGCTCTTCGTGGTCGTCGGTCGCTGGTACGCCGAGCGCTTGAACCGCCCCGACTTCGCGTTCTCGACCTTCGGTCAGGCGCTCGCGCTCGACCCGTCGTGCGAGGCCGCCCTCGACGGCACGGTCGAGCTCTACCGCAAGGCCCAGAGCTGGCAGGAGCTCGCCGCGATGCTGGTGCGGCGCGCGGAGGCCGCGACCTCGCCGCTCCGCGCCCGCGACTTCCTCGCGGAGGCCGCGGAGATCATGCACAAGCGGCTCAGCGACGTGGCCCGCGCCACCGAGACCTTCGAGAAGGTCCTCGCCGCCGATCCCGCGCACCCGAAGGCGGCCGAGGCCCTCGAGCTGCTCTACGCCGAGCGCAAGGACTGGCCGGCGCTGGTCGCGCTCTACGAGAAGAAGGCCGAGTCGCAGCGCGGCGAGGCGAAGATCGACACGTTCTCGGCGATGGCCGAGGTCTACGAAGACCGGCTCGCGGACGCCGACAAGGCCGTCGTGGCCTACCAACGCGCGCTCGCGATCGACCCCAAGCACCTCGCCTCCCTCAAGGGCCTCGAGCGGGTGCTCTCACAGAAGGGCCGCTTCGGCGAGCTGCTCGACAACCTCCGGGCGCAGCTCGACGTGGTCCCCACGCCGCGCCAGAAGATCTCGCTCCTCGAGCGGATCGGCAGCATCCAGGAGGAAGAGTTCGTCGACCACGCGAAGGCGGCGGAGACGTACGAGGCGGTGGTGGCGATCGAGCCGGGTCACGACGCCGCGAACGCGGCGCTCGCCCGCCTCTACCGGCACTTGCACCGGTTCGACGACCTCGCGACCACCCTCGAGCGCCATGCCCGCGGCGCGACGGATGACGCGCGCAAGATCGGCCTGTTGCTGACCGCGGCGAAGGTCCTGATGGTCGACGTCGGCTCGCCCGAGCGCGCGGTCGCGGTGTGCGAACGCGTGCTGAGCGTCGACCCCGCCCACGGCGAGGCGCTCGATCTCGTGGCCCGTCTGCGGGCGCAGAGCGGCGACGCGAGCGCAGCGCTCGACGCGGTCGCGCGGATGGCGGAGGCGGAGCGCGATCCGGCGAAGAAGGCCGACCTGCTCGTGCGGGCCGGGCGCATCCTCGAGGACTCGGGCGATCGCGACGGCGCCATCGCGCGCTACAAGGCCGCGCTCGACAGCCACAAGGACAACGCGGCCGCGTCGGTCGCGCTGCGCGGGATCTACTCGGCCCGCGGGGACGCCCACGGCGCTGCGGACCTTCTGCTCCGCGAGATCGCCTCGACCTCCGGCGCCTCGAGCCAGGCCAAGCTGTGGGCCGAGCTCGGGCACGTCCGCCGCGAGCGGTTGAAGGAGCCCGTCGCGGCGCGCGAGGCATTCAAGAAGTCCCTCGAGCTCGACCCGACGTGCACGCCGGCGGCCCGCGGCCTCGGCGATCTCGCCTTCGAGGCCGAGGAGTGGTCGGAAGCGGCGCGCTGCTTCGAGCCCTTGCTCTCGCGCACCAGCGAACTGACGAAGGAAGAGGCGCGCGATGTCTCGCTGCGCTGCGGCGATGCGTTCCGCGCGATGGGGCGCGTCGACGCGTCGTACTTCAGCAAGGCGCAGCTCGCGTACCTCAACGCGAAGGCGTTCGCGCCCGGGGACCGCGAGGTCCTCGAACGCGTGGCGGCCGTGACGTTCGATTCCGGCGCGCCGGACGAGGCGGCGGAACTCTACCGGGAGATCCTCGAGCAGTTCGGCAAGGATCTCCTCGGCACGGACCGCGGCCAGGTGGTGTACCGCTTCGGCGAGGCGCTCCGCCGGAGCGAGCAGCTCGACGAGGCCGAGAAGGCCCTCGAGGAGTCGGTGCAGTACCTGCCGGGCACGGCCGATCCGCTCGTCTCCCTGAAGCAGCTGCACGCCACGCGGAGCGACTGGGAGAAGGTCGTCAAGACGCTCCGTCGTCTCATGGACAGCGCGTCGGACGCCGACAAGTTCTCGCTGCTCGTCGAGACCGGTGACGTCCTCTTGCAGAAGCTCGGCGACAAGGCCCGGGCCGGGAAGAGCTACGTCTCGGCGCTCGAACTCAAGGGGGACGACCGGAGCCTGCTGTCGAAGCTGATGGCGGTCTACAGCGAGGCCAAGGACTGGTCGAAGCTCGTCGAGGTCATCCTCAAGATCGCCGATCTCGTCGAAGATCCGACGCTGCTGGCGAAGTACTACAACACCGCGGCCGGCATCTCGCGCCGCGAGCTCAAGCGACCGGACGAGGCGGCGGACTACTACGAGCAGGCGCTCGAGCAGGACCCCGCGCTCACGAAGGCCTTCGAGGGCCTCGTGACCGCGCTCAGCGACAAGGGCGACTGGGAACGCCTGGAGAAGGCCTACCGCACCCGCATCAAGCGCTCCGAGTCGCTTCCGGAGGGCAAGGCGCCCCGGCCGGAGGAGATGGCCCTTCTGTGGGACGCCCTCGGTGAGCTCCTCAAGCACCGGATGAATCGGCCGGCCGACGCGGTCGAGGCGTTCGACCAGGCGCAGAAGCTCGATCCGACGAACCGGAGGCGGGCCGAGCAGCTCGCCGAGATCTACGCGGCCGAGCCCAAGCGCTGGTTCTCGCGCGCGGTGACCGTGCACCAGCAGCTGCTGCAGCTCTCGCCGTACCGGATGGAGAGCTATCAGGCGTTGCGCCGTCTCTACACGGACGCGAAGAAGCCCGACCCGAGCTGGTGCCTGTGCCAGGCCCTCACGGTGCTCAAGAACGCCGAGCCCGATGAGGAGTCGTTCTTCAAGAAGCACCGGACGCGCAAGCCGGCCGCCGCCAAGGAGACGATGGGCGACGACGTGTGGGCCAAGTACGTCCTGCACCCCGACCAGGATCCCCTGCTCACGGACATCTTCACGACCATCGCGCCCGCGGTGATCGCGGTCCGGGCGCAGCCGCTCGCGTCGTTCAAGCTCGATCCGAAGAACAAGCGAGACGCGTCGAAGGACGAGTCGGACATGGCGCGCACGCTGCACTACGCGGCCGGCATCACGCGCATCGCGCTGCCGGACGTGTACTACCGCGACGACGATCCGGGCGGCCTCTCGTTCGTGTTCTCGGACCCGACGGGGATCGGTCTGGGCAAGGGCGCGCGTGCCGGCGGACCGGCGCAGGCGCTGGCGTTCGTCGCAGGGCGGCACCTGGCGTACGCCCGTGGGGGTCAGTACCTGCGTCACCTCGTGCCGACCGGCTCGGGGCTCCGCGCGTGGCTGCTCGCGGCCATCAAGAGCGCGGTGCCGCAGTTCCCGGTGCCGGGCGATCTGCGCAGCTCGGTGGACGAACACCTCGCGTCGTTCGGAAAGCACCTGAGCGGGCCGCAGCAGGAGACCCTGCGCAGCCTGGTCAGCAAGCTGCTCGCGGCCGCGCCCGAGCTCGATCTCAAGCGCTGGACCGCCGCCGTGGACCTGACCGCGGACCGCGTCGGCTTCATCCTCGCCAACGATCTCGAGATCGCGACGGCGGTCGTCCGGGCCTCGCCCGAAGAGTCCGCCGCGGTGCCGCAGAAGGACCGTCTGCGGGAGCTCCACCTCTACTCGGTGAGCGAGTCGTACCAGCAGCTCCGACAGAAGCTGGGCATCGCCATCGGTGACTGAGTGGGCGCCATCGGCCGCGCCACCGTGCGCGGCGGGTGGCACCTTCGGGTCGGGCGGGGTAGCGTCGCCCCCCATGCCGGCAAAGCCCGCTTCGTTGAACGGCCGTCAGGTCCGCCACCTCCGGGCATTGGCCCACCACCTCGACCCCGTCGTCCAGATCGGCAAGGAAGGGATGACCGAGTCGGTCGTCGCCGCCGTGGGCCAGGCGCTGCTCGACCATGAACTGATCAAGGTGCGGCTGCCGCAGATCGAGAAGGACGAGCGGCAGGCGTTGAGCGCACAGCTGGTGGAGGCGACCACGTCGCAGTCCGTAGGCGAGCTCGGGCGCGTGGTCATTCTCTATCGGCGGCACCCGAACAAGCCGAAGGTCGTGCTGCCGTCCGGACGCGCGTGACGTCGATGGCAGGGGCGTCGGGACCGACCTTCGAGGCGCCGTCGCCCGATGCGCCGTCGCTCGATGCGCCGTGGCCCGATGCGCCGTCGCCCGATGCGCCGTCGCTCGATGCGCCGTCCTTCGAGGCGCTCTCGTTCGAGGCGCTCGGTCCCCATCGGCTCTACGAACTCCTCGCCTTGCGGCAGAGGGTGTTCGTGGTCGAGCAGCGGTGTGCGTACCTCGACGCCGACGGCAAGGACCAGGAGGCCGTTCACGTGCTCGGCCGGGCCGGGGGCGTGCTCGTGGCGTGCGCGCGGGTGCTCGGTCCGGGCGTGAGCTTCGACGAGCCCGCGATCGGGCGTGTCATCGTCGCCCCGGAATGGCGCGGGCGGGGAGTCTCGAGGCTCGTCATGAGAAGGGCCATCGACGCGGCGCGCGCCACCCACGGCGACCGTCCGCTCGCGCTCTCCGCGCAGGCTCATCTCGTCGATCTCTACGCCGGCCTCGGTTTCGTCGCGCGTGGCGAGATCTACGACGAGGACGGCATTCCCCATCGCGACATGGTTCGCGGCGCCGACTGACGTCACCGGCCGCCCGGGTCCCGCCCCGCGCCCCGTCGTGGATCCAGTCCCCGGACGACGACGCGCGAGGGTGCCCCGCGGGACCGGGCGCCCGTCGGTCGACCGTTCGGTCCCTCGCGGCATCCGGCGCTCGTCACGTCGGTGGCGTTCCAGGCCCAAAGAAAAACGCCGGGGGCCTCGCGGCACCCGGCGCTCTTCTCGGTCGTTCACTCAGCGTCGCGTCAGGGCTGCGCGCCGAACCCGAGCTGCCAGCTCAGGCGCCGCACCACGTCGAGGTTGTCGACGTAGCGCCGCAGTTCGGTGGTCGCACCGGCTGCTTCGAGCGCGAGGGCGTGCTCGATCATGCCGGCGCCGACGCCGGTCTCACGCCCGTCCGCCGCGGGGTAGCTGACCGCGACGTAGGTGAGGCCGCTGGCCGTGTCCGTGAACTCCACGGTCGGGGTGCCCGCCGCGATGGAGACCTCTTCGGCCCCACCGCGCACGAAGATGCGCGAGCGGTCGAGGAAGGACTGGTCGTAGGTCTGCGGGATGTAGCCCATCCCGAAGACCGAGGCGTAGAGCTGGATGGAGAACCCAGCGGCGGGGTCGACCGGCACGCCCGGCATCGAGCGCGTGGTCAGCTCCTCGGGGCTCGGGAACGTGAGGCCGTCGGCGCTCGGGCGGGGCGCGATCAGCGTCCAGTCCTCCGACATCACGCCGCCCATGAAGGCCGAGAGCGCGGGGCCGAACGACGAGCCGAAGTTGATCTGGTAGGTGCGGACGTCCGAGTCGGTGTCACGTCCGAGGAAGTACGTCGTCGGATCGACGAGCACCGCCAGGGCGTTGACCTTGTCGTAGAAGTATCCGACGCGGTCGAGCTGGTCGAACCAGAAGTAGCCCGCGTCGAAGTCCCACGTCGTGCTCATGTAACGGCCGTCGAAGCCGCTCACGGTCGTGGTGCCGAGGCCGAACGCGCCGCCGTCGCCGCTGAGCAGCGCGTCGGTACCGTCGCCGCGCGTGCCCTGCCGGTAGGTGCCGGGCTCCGGCGCCGTCACGACGCGCGTGAGCAGCTCGAAGCTCGCGCCGACCGCCGTGGTCCACGCGCCCATTCCGTCGGGCCGGGTGTAGAAGCGATCGAGGGCCGGGCCGGCGCCCCAGATCGACTCGAACGTGCCCCGGTAGAGCGCGTAGATCTGGTTGGCCCGCTGCAGCTTCTCGAAGTACCGGTCGTGCACGCGCGCGGCCACCGCCTCGGGCGAGAAGCCCAGGCGCTGACGGCGGAAGTTCGTGAACACGTAGTAGTTCCAGTACGTGTCCATCACGCTCTGCAGCGACTCGTAGGCGTCGGCGCCCTGGTCGTAGCGGAGGCAGTCGGGGTTCAGGTCGGCCTGCTCGTCGCTGCAGAACATGTACGGGACGGCGGGTCGGCCGGACGCATCGACGACGGCGTCGCGGATGCCCTGCGACCGGAGGAAGCGCTCCGACTGCAGGCTGGTGTAGGGCACGTCCGCGCGCTCCTGGAGCGCGGCCACGCTGCCCACGACCTCGGGCCACTCGGTGTAGGTGTACGCGCTCGGCTCGTCGCCGGTGAAGCTCTCCAGGCGCAGCGGCACGGGCCAGCCCGCGTTCTGGATGAAGTTCCACCACGCCACGTCGGCCGCGTTGGAGGTGTTGGCGAAGACCTCGACGAGGTCGCCGTAGCCCATCTTGATGGCGGCGGTGTCGTAGTGGCTGATGCCGTGCGAGTCGGTCACGACGAAGTTGACGCCGTAGTCCATGACCGTCGAGTACGAGTACTCGAGGATGCGGCCGTCGGTCTCGGCCTCGCTCATCGGGTCCCAGCCGCGCGGCATCATCATGCCGTCGTCACGCAGCTCCCAGTACCGGGCCTGGTAGTTCAGCGCGTCATAGGAGCCGCTGAAGTTGTGGCGCAGGCCAATGGTGTGGCCGACCTCGTGCGCCGTGACGGCGTCGAAGATCGGGTGGCGCAGCATCGAGCGCACCAGCTCGTAGTCGAGCTCGCCGGCGTCGTTCGTGAGCTGGTAGGTCTGGCCGTACCACTCCATCGTGCCGTCGCCGCTCGTCGCCGCGCGCTGGATGGCGCGGGCGAGACCGAGCAATCCGTCGTCCGCGAACGACTCGTCGAGGATGCAGTGGTCGGCCTGCAGCAGGTTGCGGGCCCGTGCCATCGCGCTGCGCTGCGCGAGGCTGTTGCCGCGCAGCGGCGACGCGGCCGCCAGGTTGGCGTCGGTCAGCGGGAGCGCCGGGTCGAGACCCGCCATCATCCGCATCTCGGTGCCGGTCATCTGCCGCTCGATCTCCGAGCCGAACAGGTTCGAGATCCGCGCGTCGGGGTCGCCGCCGCGGCCGAACGCGCCCTGCTCGACGAGCGCGGCACGCGCGTCGCGCATGGCCTCGATCATCTCGGCGGGGCTGCGGGGGGGATGGCTGCCCGAGTGCGCGTCGCGCGCCCACGAGAAGTCCATCGAGCGCGAGAACATCGCGGCGTCGTCGCCATCCACCTGGACCGCGTGGTCGTCGGCGGGGTGACCGGTCTCGAGCGAGCCGGGGGCGCTCATCTGCTCGACCCACGCGGCGACGTTGTCGCCGCCGGACACGGCGTCGGTGGAGAGGTCGCCGTTGAGCACGGCGATGATGTCGCGCGCGAAGCTGGTCAGCGTCTCCATGGCCGCGCCGTAGACGAAGGCGTTGCCCATGATGATCTCGCCGGTCAGCGGATCGGCCGACGAGGGGCCGTAGCCGAGCGGGCTCGAGAGGTGCGGGTCGTTGACCCAGCCGATGATCGAGTAGCGCAGGTCGCCCGCGCGGGCCTCGGTGCCCACGGCGCCGCACGCGTCGGCGTCGGCCTCGCGGACGGGGCTGTGGCAGCGCACGAAGATGTGCTGGTGGTCCTCGCGCATCCGCTCGGCCGCGCAGGTCGCAGCGTCGCCGCCGGTCTGCTGGCACTCGAGCTCACGGAGACTCGAGACGGTGTCGACGAAGGCCGTGTTCCACTGCTCGATCAGGTGGTCGGCATCGGCGTCGAGGTCCTCGGGGAAGTTCGACGTCGTGTAGTACGCGATCGGCCGGATCTCGCGGTCCCGGAAGGGGATCGTGCAGCTGCCCTGGAGGCGACCGGTGCTGTCCGTCGTGCGGTAGGCGCGCGCGAGATCGAGGTCGCAGCGCGAGCCGGCGATGTCCTCGCAGGCGGTGTCGTCGCCGCACGCGATCGGCTGGTTGTCGGCGCCGCGGCGGTGGCTCTGCATCCACACGTTGTGGCGGTTCGCGAAGCGGAAGCGGGCCGGCTCCACCACGCCGTAGTGATCGTCGTAGCCTGCGCGCTCGGTCACGAAGTACCCGAAGCGCTGCATGCGGTCGCCCGTGTAGAGCGCGGGCTGGTAGTCGCGGTCCTCGGGGACGTGCAGGAACGAGTTGCGCACGGTGATCTCACCGGGCGCGCAGTCGAGGTGGTCCTGGTAGAGCAGGTAGCAGGACGGGATGTCGCCGAAGCCGTCGATGTAGACGTTCTGCGGCTGCACGAACATCTTGTTGACGATGTCCATGTACTCGATGCGCTGACCCGCGGGGATCGGGTTCTCGATCGAGCGCGACTGCCACGTCCCGGTCGCCGGGTCGCGCGTCTCGAAGCGGGGCGCGTGCGGGTGGCTCGGGTCGTCGGTCACGTACGCCACGGGCTCCGCGCGGATGCCGTCGAGCACGCGGGTGATCGCGAGGAAGTCGCTCTCGGTGATGAGGTTCTGCGACCAGTCCACGCGGATGTAGTCGCGCGCGTACCAGGGCCGGTCGCTCGTGTTCTCGCCGAGGACGTTGACCTCTTCACCGGTCAGCGAGTTGTAGTCGCGCCGGATGTCGAAGTGCGACTCGATCGCGTACATCGCGACGGCTGCGCCGTGCTCGGTCGCGTCGCCGGAGATGCCGTTCGGCTCGCTGCCGGCGATGAACTCGTAGGCCCTTCGGGCGACGAGGACGTCCTCCTGGATCTCCCAGACGATCCGCTCGAGTTCGCCCTGCTCACCGACGAACGTGTAGCCCGCGCTGTAGGGGGAATCGATGACGGTTTGCTGGACGTACCACTCGCCTTCGAAGACGGAGCGGTGAAGGGCGCCGGGCTGCACCCGATTGATGGGTGCGCGGGGCTCGGCACAGCCCACCATCACGGTGGGCAGGACGATCCCGGCGAGCGTGCAGAGCACGAGCGCGCGGGCGAGGGACAGACGAGAGGACATTCGGTCGGCTCCTTGGCCGCACGGGTTTCGATGCGCGGCGAAGACGTTCAGGGCGGCCCGAGTTCAAGAATCATGCGAGGCCGCGGCGCCGGATAGTACAAGCATCTGGGCCTTCGCGCCTCCCTGGATCGTCTCGGCGTCAGGAGGGTGACGGAAGGGTGTGCGTCGATGCGCAGTGGGCGCGCCGAAGGGCGCCGGGCCGCCGGGGGCCCAGGGGAATTTGGTGTTCTTGCTGGCGCGGAAATTGCGCTAGGGTGCGGCTCTCCTGGAGCCTCCCCGTGTTCACGCTGCGCTCATCCGTCCGTGCTTGCGCCCTGCTGGCGCTCCTCGTCTCGCTCGCCACCGTGTCCGCGCACGCGCAGGACTCGAGGAGGAACGACGCCGCTTCCCCGGCCGATCCCGCGGCGCCGGTCGAAGGGGCGCCGGTCGAAGGGGCGCCGGTCGAAGGGGCGCCGGTCGAAGGAGCGCCTGCCGAGGCCGCCACCACTGAGGCGGCACCGGCGGACGCGGCCTCCACCGAGGCGTCGCCCGCGGCGAGCGCCTCGCTCGAGGAGACGGCGCCCGCGGCGAGCGCCCTTCCCGTGGCGGTGCCCGTCGAAGCGGCGCCCGTCGAAGCGGCGCCCGTCGAAGCAACGCCTGTCGAAGCGGCGTCCTCGGAGAACGCCACGCCCGCCGCAGCGTCGCCCGCGGAGACCGCGCCGGCCCCGCAGCCGCCGGCCTACCGAGGCTCGCTGCTCTACTGGCAGCATGGGCTCACGGCGAACACGCTCGCCCCCGACGCGCAGCTCACCTACAACCCGACCTACTACTGGTACTTCCTGCTCCAGCCGCGCTGGTACCTCGACCGCCAGAACTTCCTGGTGCTCTCGCAGGGCCTCTCGATCGAGTGGACCGACGCGGACTCGACGACGACGCAGCGCGAGCCGCAGCTCGGCGACACGACGTTCGAATTGCGTCACACCGAGTCCCTCGAGGGCTTCGTGTTCATCGGGTCGGCCCGCCTGGCCGCGCCGGTCTCCACGTTCAGCCAGGCGGCAGACCGCGTCCTCGGCACGGGCCTGGGCCTCACCGTGGTGCGGGTGTTCCCCGAGCTCGCGAGCCTGACGTTCGCCCTTTCCGGAAGCGCGCGGCACTGGTTTGCGCTGACCAACGTCCCGACGACCAACGCCCTGAGCGGCGCGGCCGGCCAGTTCGCCTGCGCGTCCGGCACGATCGCGTCGGGCGGCTGTGATCAGATCGGCGATGGCACGACCGAGCGCGACCGCCTGACCGGCGGCCTGACCGTCAGCGTCTCGCCCATCCCCGAGCTGACGTTCACCACCCAGTACTTCATGACGACGGCCTACGGACACGAACTCGCGCCCGCGGCGAACCCGGGCCTCGGCGGCCCGACGACGCTCCCCGACGGCAGCGCGACGCACTGGCGCCCCGCGCAGTACTGGGCGGCCTCGGTCGCCTACGACGTCGTGGGCTGGCTCAACCTCTCGATCGGCTACCAGTCGGCCAGCTCGTTCACCGGCCTCTACAATCCGAACGGCAGCGTCCGGAATCCCTTCTACAACGCCGACGCGGAGCTCTACCTCGGCGCGAACATCACCTTCGACACGCTGATCGAGGATCTCGTCGGCGCCGAGGAAGAGGGGACCCCCGAAGAGCGTCAGCGGCGGCGTCAGGGCCTCTCGGCCGCGCCGTCCCGGACCGGCAATCTCTGAGGCGTTCTCCCCCGGGGGGATCAGCCGGCGCGTCGGGGGGGCCAGGGAACGAGCCTCGACACCCGGCGCTGGTACTCCGCGTACCCCGGGCGTCGGGTCCGCTGGCGCGCTTCCATCATCGGGATGGACGCGGCCTCGAAGAGCGCCCACATCGCGAGCGGGCCGGCGATGGCCGGCCACGCGGGGGCGCCCGAGGCCAGCGCGAGCACGAAGAGACCGCACCACGTGCCGAGCTCGCCGAAGTAGTTCGGGTGGCGTGACCATCGCCACAGGCCGACCTCGCAGAACGCGCCCGGAGGCGGCCCCGAGCGTGCGAAGTGGCGCAGCTGCTCGTCGGCGACGGTCTCGAGGAGGGTCGACCCCAGCGTGAGGATCACCCCGAGGACGTCGAGCGGTCCGAGGGGCGCCGTGCCGCGCCCGGCGAGGACGATCGACAGTGACCCGAGGTACACGAGCACGCCGGGGAACACGTGCAGTCCGAAGAAGCTCGCGATCCAGTACGCGCGGCCAGTCTTCGCGGCGAGGTCGCGGTATCGCCAGTCCTCGTGCGCGAGGCCGGTCCAGCCGCGCGCCCAGTTGAACGTGAGTCGCACGCCCCAGAACGCGACGAGGAGCGCCACGCACCCTCGGCGCATCCCCGACCCCTCGGCGCCGAGGACGATCCAGGGCAAGGTCGCGAGGGGTGCGACCGACCACCAGGCGTCGAAGAAGCTCGAGTTCCGGAAGCCCGCGCTGAACGCGAAGACGACCAGCACCGAGGCGGCGTAGCCCGCGGCGAGCGTGGCTTCCGGCGCCCCGTCCCGGAGCGCCCACGCGGCGGCGCTTCCGGCGGCGATGGCCAGGGCGTAGGCGAGGCTGACCCACGCGAGGCCACGGAGCTTGGACTGGGAGGTGGCGTCGGACGACATCGCGCAGGGATGGGCTCATCGAGCCCGGCTGTCGACCGGGAGGTCCGCGTCGACCGATCGGGGACCAGACGCCACCGCCGCGGCGTCCGCGCCGGTGCGCCCTCGTTCGGGCCCGCCGCGGGACCGGCTGCGTGGTAGCGTGAGGCCATGGCGCCCTCCCATTCCCGTCGCGACGCCGGCCCCCCTGCCGTTCCGCCCGTCCACGCGGAGGTCGAGGTGGACGACGCCGATCTCCTCATCCGGCTCACCGGTCCGGGGGCCGGTCACCTCGACGTCCTCGAGAGCGAGTTCGGCATCACGGCTGGGGTCCGGGGGAACACCATCCACCTGCGGGGGCCGAAGGACGAGGTCCACGGGGCGGAGACCGCGCTGCTCGAGATCCTCGGCCTGCTCGAGAAGGGCAAGGGCTTCTCGGAGCGGGAGGTCGAGCGATCGATCCGGGCGCTCCGCGCGAACCCCGAGGTGAAGCTGAGCGAGTTCGTGAGCGACGTCGTCCTCGGCACGCCCCGAAAGACCATCACGGCCAAGGGGCCGACCCAGCACGCGTACGTGCAGCAGATGCGCGAGCACGACATCGTGTTCGGGATCGGACCCGCAGGCACCGGGAAGACCTACCTGGCGATGGCCATGGCGGTGCGTGCGCTCCTCGAGAAGCGCGTCAAGCGGATCCTGCTGACGCGCCCGGCGGTCGAGGCGGGCGAGAAGCTCGGGTTCTTGCCGGGGGACCTCGCCGAGAAGGTGAACCCGTACCTGCGTCCCCTCTACGATGCCCTCCACGACATGATGGACTTCGAACGGGCACAGCTGCTGGTGCAGCGAGGCGTGATCGAGGTCGCTCCGCTCGCGTTCATGCGCGGGCGAACGTTGAACGACGCGTTCGTCATCCTCGACGAGGCCCAGAACACGTCGATCGAGCAGATGCGCATGTTCCTGACGCGCCTCGGGTTCGGCTCGAAGGCGGTCGTCACCGGCGACGTGACCCAGGTCGATCTGCCGAGCGGAACGCGCAGCGGACTCGGGGACGCGGTGCGCGTGCTCGAGAACGTCGAGGGCATCGCCGTCACCCGGTTCACCGACGTGGACGTCGTGAGGCATCCCCTGGTCGCGCGGATCGTCCGCGCGTACGAGGCCCGCGACGCGGCCCGTGATGCCGTGCGGGCCCTGCGCGATGCCGCACAAGGGGCCCAAGACGGGACGGGTGACGCGCCAGGAACGTCGGGATGAGCGTACGGTCGGACCCCGCCGACACCGAGCACGCGGACTTCGGTGTGCTCGTGGTGGCCCGCGCCATCGAGGTCGAGCCGCGCCTCGGTGTCGAGGTCGAGCTCCGCGGCCCGGTGGTGGACGTCCGTCGCGGCACCGGCCGCGTCCTCGTGGTCCCCGTCAGCGGCCTGCGGCGAGACGCGCTGGGCCCGTATCTGGCGGAGATCGCCGAGGGGACGGCGGGGGCGCTGCTCGTGGGGGCCATCCCCTCGGGGTTCCTCGCGTCGCTGCCGGAGCGGGCGGTCGTCGCCGCGGTGCCGGACCTGGCGTCGGTCGACGGGCTGTACGTCGCCCTGGACGGGGCGCTCGACCGGGTGGAGCTCCGCGTGTCGGCGGAGCGGCGTGACCGCTGGCTGTCCCGCTACCGCTACGAACTGGGGGAGCTGATCGAGATCTCGACGGCGCTCAGCCAGGAGCGCGACATCGATCGCTTGCTGAGCCTGATCCTCGAGAAGAGCCGCTACATCACCGGTGCCGACGCGGGCAGCTTCTACCTCGTCGAGGCCGGCGCCGCGGAAGGCGGCGAGAAACAACTGCGCTTCAAGCTCTCGCAGAACGAGTCCGTCGCGTTCGAGAGCCGCGAGTTCGCGGTGCCGCTCAACGCCTCGTCGATCGCGGGCGCGGCCGCGTTCACGCGGCAGGCGATCCACCTCCCCGACGTGTACGCGATCGGGGCGGACGAGCCGTACCGCTTCGATCCGAGCTTCGACGTGCGGGCGGGGTACCGCACCCGATCGATGATCGCGATGCCCATGATCAGCGCCGAGGACGAGGTCATCGGCGTCATCCAGCTGATCAACAAGAAGCGGGAACCGTGGAAGCCCCTCTCGCTCGACACCGTCGATCTCGACGTGGTGGAGTTCGACGAGCGCAGCCAGGACCTGCTCGCGATGTTGACGGCGCAGGCGGGCATCGCCCTCGAGAATGCGCTGCTCTACGACGAGATCCGCAGGATCTTCGAGGGCTTCGTGCGGGCCAGCGTCCAGGCGATCGAGCAGCGCGACCCCACGACGAGCGGGCATTCGCTGAGGGTCTCGGTGCTCTCGTGCGGGCTGGCGGAGGCCGTCGATCGCGTCGGGGTCGGTCGCTACCGCGACGCACGCTTCTCGCGGCGCGAGCTCAAGGAGCTCGAGTACGCCTCGCTGCTGCACGACTTCGGAAAGATCGGCGTCCGCGAGGAGGTCCTGGTCAAGGCGAAGAAGCTGTATCCCCACCAGGTCGAGCTCGTGGGTCTGCGCTTCGACTACCTGCACCGCAGCCGGGAGCTCGAGGCCCTTCGGCGTCGGCACGCGGCGCGTGACGCGGCCGAGCGCGCGGCTGTCGACGAGGCCCTCGCGGCGCAGCTGAGCGAGCTGCAGCAGGCCCGGGCGCTCGTGCTGGCGGCGAACGAGCCGTCGGTGCTCCGGGAGGGTGATTTCTCTCGGATAGCGACCCTCGGAGAGCAAACGTACCTCGATCCGTGTGGGCACTCGCATCCGTGGTTGACGCCGGAAGAAGCGGCGTCCCTCCAGGTCACCCGCGGCTCGCTGCATTCGAGCGAGATCGACGAGATCCGCGCGCACGTCGTGCACACGATCGATTTCCTCTCCCGGATCCCCTGGGGCAAGAGCTTCAAGCGCGTGCCGGAGATCGCCGGCGCGCACCACGAGAAGCTCGACGGCAAGGGCTACCCGAGGGGACTTCGCGGGGACGCCATCCCCCTGGCGTCGAAGATCATGACGATCGCGGACATCTACGACGCGCTCACGGCGCGTGACCGGCCGTACAAGCGTGCGATCCCGACCGAGCGCGCCCTGTCGATCCTCGACGCCGAGGTGCGCGATGGGCACATCGACGAGGAGCTCGTCCGGATCTTCTCCGAGGCCGAGGTGTTCAAGGCCATCGAACGGGACCTCTCGTACTGACGTCGGGGCTGGGACCGGGGGGCGCGGCGAAGCGCGACAGCCGCGAGGAACGACGGTAGAGTGCGGGCTCCAACCAGCGGGGCTGCGCCCCGTGCCGCCCGGGGTTTCGGTGGACGATCGCATCTACGACGGGGTACTCGACCTGGTGGGGCGCACGCCGCTCCTTCGCCTCCCGCGGCTCTCGCCCCGACAGGGCGCCGAGGTCTGCGGCAAGCTCGAGCGGAACAACGCCGCTGGCAGCGTGAAGGATCGACCGGCCCTGGAGATGATCCAGCAGGCCGAGCGTGAAGGGACGATCGCCGCCGGGGCGACGATCATCGAGGCCACCAGCGGAAACACGGGGATCAGCCTCGCGATGATCGCGGCGGTGCGCGGGTACCGTTGCGTGCTGGTGATGCCCGAAGACATGAGCACGGCACGCCGGCAGATCTTGCGGGCCTACGGCGCCGAGGTCGTGCTGACGGCGGCGCAGGAGGGGATGTCGGGCGCGGTGGAGAGGGCGGAGCGGATTCTTCGCGACACGCCGAACTCGTTCATGCCCCGCCAGTTCCAGAACCCTGCGAATCCCCGGGCGCACCACGGCACGGCCGAGGAGATCTGGCGCGCGACGGCCGGCCGGATCGACGTGTTCGTCGCCGGGGTGGGGACGGGCGGGACGCTCACCGGCGTCGGACGGACGCTCAAAGCGCGCAACCCGGACCTCAAGGTCATCGCCGTCGAGCCGCGGGGGAGCGCCGTGCTGTCCGGCGGCAAGCCGGGGCTTCACGGGATCCAGGGCCTCGGCGCGGGGTTCGTGCCCGAGGTCCTCGACCGCGGAATCATCGACGAGATCATCACGGTGACCGACCTCGCTGCAGACCGGATGACCCGGCGGCTCGCCCGTGAGGAGGGCCTGCTGCTCGGTCCCTCGGCGGGGGCGAACGTGCACGTCGCCGTCGAGGTCGCGCGGCGGATGTCCGCCGGGCAGCGAATCGTCACCATCCTCTGCGATGGCGGCGAGCGGTACCTCTGCTGAGGGGCGCTCCGATGCCCACGGCGGACGAGCGTGCGTTCGAGCCCCGCCCGAAGGTGGCCATCCTCGGGCGAGGAGAGCCGCGCGTGGAGGGCTTGATGGGGGCGCTCGAGCGCCGCGCCATCGAGGTGGTGTTGGGCGGCGGCCCAGTGGGCGAGGTCGTGCGGGCCGAGCGGCCGAACCTCGTCCTGCTCGTGGGGGACGCGGCCGCGGATGCGGGCGCGCGCGCGCTCGCGAGCGTGGCCGGCGACGGCCCGGTGCCCGTCGTCGTGGCGACCGACGCCTTGCCGGTCGAGCGTCGGCTGGCGCCGTTCCGCCACGGCGCGCGGGGCGTGCTCGTGCGCCGCGCCAACCCCGACGAGATGGCGGGGGAGGTCCTGCATCTGCTCGGCGAGCACGCCCGGCGGGTGTCGGAGTCGCAGAGCGAGCTCACGCCGATCGAGCGGGCCGGCCTCAGCGGTCTGCGCTCCGGCGAGCTGCGCGGCACGACGACGCCGCACGAGGGGATCTCCCGTCGCCTCCTGGGACTCCCGTCGTCTCCGGACCCGAACGCGCCGCCCGCGCCGTCCGCGGAGGAACCGGAGACCACCCTCAAGCGCACGTCCCATCGTCCGCCCGGGAGGAGTGTGGTGCCGGTGTTGCTGCTCCTCCTCGGCCTGGGTGCGGTCGTCGTCCGGATCGTCGGGTCCCCGTAGCGGGTGGTCGAGTCTCGAGGGCGCGCGCGTGGCGTCGGCGTGCGTCGACGTCGGGGCCGGATCGGCGGACGAACAGTGCGGAATTGCGTTGACGCGGGAGGGGCTGGCGACTACCTGCGCGTCGCACCCGCGCCTCCGAGGTCCTCATGCGTCCTGTGTCGATCGTCGTCTTCGCCACGCTCTGCGTGCTCGTCTTCCCAGCGTCCCGTGCCGATGCGCAGGCGGCCGCGGCGTCCACGTTCGTCGAGGCACGCCGCGACGCCGCGAGCGAGGACGACGTGCGCCTTCGCCTCACGGCCGGCGGGACCCTGGCCTACGGCAACGCCCGCACGTTCGGGTTGAACGTCGCCGGCGCGTTCCTGATCCGTCGTTCGGCCGAGCAGCTGGACGTCGAGGCGGGCTATCTGTTCGGACTCGCCGAGACGCCGCTGACCTGTGCGGCGGATCCGATGGGCGTCGGCTGCGGCGGGATGGCCTCCGGCACGCGCACGGCCGGCTTCGGCGCATGGACGGAGAACGCGAACAACGCGACCTGGCGCGTGCGCTACGACCACTACCTGGGACCCAGCGACGCGATCTTCGTGGCGCACCGCGGGCGCCGCGATCCCTTCGCCGGCCTCGATGCGCGGCTCGGGCTGCAGCTCGGTTATTCGAGGGTGCTCCTGCGCGAGGAGAACCACCGGCTCGCGCTCGACCTCGGCGTCGATGGCACGATCGATCTCTACACCGGCGCGGTCGTGTCACAGCTGCGCGCGTCGCCGCCGTCGTTCCCCGCGCTGCAGGGCACCGACGGCCGGCTCGTCCCCGCGGTGCGGGCGTATGTGGCCTACGAGAACCGGATTCACGCGGCGCTCACGTACGAGACGGGGCTCGAGGTGCTGTGGAACGTGGTGAACCCGGCGCACCTTCGCTTCGACTGGCAGAACCACGTCCGCTCCTCGATCAACGACTGGCTTCAGCTGGGCCTCGACGTCACCGTCCGCTTCGACGCGGCGCCCCCCGGGCAGACCACGCCGTGGCAGGACAACCCCTCGATCCGAGGCGTGGACGGGGTGCTGCGCGCGCAGCAGGTCACGACGATGTTCGACCTGCTGACCACGCTGAACCTCGTGGGCAACCTCGACCTCGACGGGACCGCCCCCGCGCCTGCGGAGGAGGAGGAAGCGTGCCCGGAGCCGCAGCCATGCCCGGTGTGCGAGACCACCGCGGCCGAGACGGCGCCCGCGGAGACCACGGCGGCGGAGACGGGGCCCGCGGAGACCAGCGCGCCGGAAGGCTCGTCCGCGACCGCTCCTGTCCCCGCGCAGCCGTGACGCGCGGCGTCTCGACGAGGAGGGCTCACGTCAGCGCGTGAGTTCCTCGATCAGGGCGGAATGCGTCGGGAACCGAGCGAGCAGCGCGGCTCGGCTGCCCAGCTCGAAGTCGGCGAAGTCGAAGCCCGGCGCGACCGTGCACGAGACGAGGGCCCAGTCGCCGTCTCCCTCGACGCGGGATCCGAACCAGGCGCCGGCGGGGACGACGGCCTGAGGGCGGGCG
>CAIKNO010000555.1 GCA_903828805.1 uncultured Sandaracinus sp.
CGCGCGCGCGGCGCCGCCGCGCGTGCGTCCGTGATTGACGGCGGGGCCCCTCTGACCGTAGCGTGAAACATCTTGCTCCGTGTGCGCAGCTCCGGCGTGCGGCCACAGCGAGCTTTCCGACGGAGGATGGAATGCGATTCTGCTCGCTGATGCTCGCCTTGGCGGTCCCGTTTGCCACGGTGGCGACCTGCACCTTGGCTGCGTCCCCCGTGTCTGCGCAGGAAGAGCGCGACCGCGCGCGGGCCGAGTTCCAGCGCGGCGTCGACGCCTACGGGCGTTCCGATTTCCAGACCGCGCTCGACGCCTTCCAGGAGGCCTACCGGCTCTCGCCGCACCCGAGCGTGCGGGTCAACATCGCCAACTGCTACGAGCAGCTCCACCGTCCGCTCGAGGCGCTCTTTCACTTCGAGCACTTCCTGAGCGAGGCGCAGCGGCCCAGCGCGCCGCAGCGCCGCGAGGTGGAGGCGGCCGTCCGGCGCATGCAGCAGCTCGTCGGGACGATCGCCTTCCAGGTGACGCCCGATGGTGCGCTCGTCACGATCGACGGGACGGATTCCCGGCGCGCGCCGGTCTCCGACCCGGTGCGGGTCGTCGCAGGGCGGCATCAGATCGACATCCTCCTCGATGGATTCGTCTCGGAGCGGCAGGTCGTCGACGTCGCGGGCGGCGAGGTCGAGCGGGTGGCCGTCCGGCTGAGTCGTCCGGGGGCCGTGGCTTCGGCGGGCGCCGGGGCCGGGTCGTCCGCTTCGTCCACGGGCCAGGCAGGCGCCGCGTCGTCGTCCACCGTGGCCTCGGCGGGAACGTCCGCGACCGCTGCGACGACGGCGGGCAGTGGCGGGACGGCCTCGGCCAGCGCGTCATCTTCGGGCGGATCGGGCGCGGTCAGCGCGTCGTCGGGCGGCGCGGTCGCGGTCAGCGCCGCGCCGTCGAGCGATTCGCAGCCTGCTGCGGAAGGGTCGGAGGGGTCCCAGGGCGCGGTCGCGTCGGACGACCACGGTGACACCCTCGCCGCGCCGCACACCGCGCCGGGCGGTCCGGCGCTCGGCGGCTTCGAGCTGACGACGCCGGTCCTGGTGGCGGGGGGCGTGACGGTGGCGGCGGCCATCGGGATGGCGATCACCGGCGGCGTCGCGCTGTCGGCGAACTCGAGCTTCGACCAGCACGTCGCGGTGTTCGACGACCCCAGCCAGCCTGCGGACGTCCGCGAGCAGGCGCGGGTCGATGGCCTCGGCGCGGCGAGCGATGCCCACACGTTCGCGGCGGTGTCCGACGCCCTCCTCGTGACGACGGTCCTCGGGGCGGGCGCGACGGCGTTCCTGTTCTTCACCACGCAGGATGGCGGTCTGCTCGACGACGAGCAGGCGCCGAGCGCGTCGCGGGGCGCCTCGGTGATGGCGCTGCCGGTGATCGATCGCGAGATGATCGGCGCGGTGGTGGCGGGCGCGTTCTGAACGCCGCCGGGCCGCCCTGCGGGCGGCGATTTCGTCGGTCGGAACGCCGGCCGCGGGGATGACGGATCTTGAACTGGACTTCGTGCTTCGCTCGAGGAGGTCGGTCGTGATGAACTCCAAGCTCGGTTTCGGTGCTCGCCTGATCACAGGGCTGCTCATGGCCTCGCTCTCGGGCGCGCTGGTGACGGCGTGCAGCGCGGTGGTGAATCCCGACGAGACGCGTCTCCGCGGCGACGGGGGCGAGTCCGGCGCGGACGGTGGGCCGGGCGCGGACGGCGGCCCGGGCGTGGACGGTGGCCCGGGCGTGGACGGTGGCCCTGGCGTGGACGGTGGCCCTGGCGTGGACGGCGGCCCCGGCGTGGATGGCGGCCCCGACGTGGATGGCGGTGGCCTGTGCCCGGCCGGATGCGACGACGGCGTCGCGTGCACGACCGACGGATGCGTCGCGGGCGTCTGCTCGCACACCGCCCTGGACGCGGCCTGCCCCTCGGGTCAGCGCTGCAACGCGATGATGGGCTGCGTGCCCACGCGCTGCACCTCCAACGCGGAGTGCGACGACGGCCGCCCGTGCAACGGGGCCGAGGTCTGCGATCCGGCGTCCGGGACTGCGACCGGTTGTACGACCGGCACGCCGCTGGTCTGCAACGACGGCCGCTCGTGCACCGACGACGCGTGCGACGACGCCGCGGGCGGATGCGTCACGACGCCGGTCAACGACCGATGCGCCGACGCCATCACCTGCTCGACCGACGTCTGCAGCCCCCTCGCGATGGGCGCGGGTGCCGACGGGTGTGTTCACACCCCGAACAGCGCGCTCTGCAACGATGGATTCTGCTTCACCGGAGGCACCTGCGACCTCACGCGCGGTTGCGTCGGCTCGACGCCTCGAGATTGCCGGGATGGCAACGCGTGCACGTCGGACGTGTGCGACCCGACCGCGTCGATGTGCGTGAACGCGGCCCGCGACGACGACATGGACGGCTACCCCACGCAGCGCTCGGGCACCACGACGTGCAGCGGGGGAACGGACTGCAACGACGCGAACGCGGCGGTGAACCCGGGCGTCATGGAGGTCTGCTCGAACGGCCTCGACGACAACTGCAACGGCAGCATCGACGAGGGCTGCACGACGCCGTTCCCCGACACCTGCGCGACCGCGGCGGCCATCACGCTCGACGCGACCGGGGTCGGGACCGTCACCGGCTCGATCGCCGGTTTCAACGACAACGGCACCAGCGTCTGCGGTCAGACGGGCGGTCGGGACGCGGTGTACTACTTCGATGTCTCGACGACGTCGGACGTCGTCATCGACACCACCGGTTCGACCTTCGACACCGTGCTCGGGGTCGGCTTCGGCTGCACCGGCACGACGATCGTGGCGTGCAACGACGACATGGATCCCGGCGCCAGTCCCACGGCGACCACGAGCCGGATGTACCTGCACCGTGTCGCACCGGCCCTCGGGTCGACGACGCGCCGGGTCTACGTGTACGTCGACGGATACAACGGGGGCTCCACGGGGACGTTCACGCTGCGGGTGCAGGTGACGGCGGCGCGCGGAGACCTGTGCAGCGAGGTGATGGACATCAGCCCGGGCGGCACGGTGCTCGGGTTCCCGAGCCTGGCCATCGCGCAGTACGGAACCTGTCAGAGCATGGCGGACCGCGCCCGCGGGGAGGGCGTGTTCCAGTTCGCGACGCCGGCCGACGGTCAGGTGAACCAGATCGACACGTACTCGCAGTCCTTCGTCCCGACGGTCTACGTTCGTTCGGGCGACTGCGCGACCGGCACCGAGCGGGCCTGCCAGGTGGGCGGATCGTTCGGCGGCGGGGGAGGGTACAACGCGGCCCGCGTGTCGGGCGTCGGTTCGCTGACCGCCGGGGGCCGCGGCTACCTCTTCGTGGACGGCATTCCCGCCGTGAGCGGAGGGGCCGCGCCGGCGAGCTATATCGTCGTCTTCGATCCGTAGTCGCCGGTCGCGCCGGGCCCCGCTCCGAGAGGGGGCCCCGGAACCTGTTCGGGTCACGTGAGACGGTGAAACGAGACGAGGCCCGCGGGCGGGATGCCGGCGGGCCTCGATTCGTTCGTGCATCGGGCGGGAACGGCCGCGCGCCGGGGGCGGCGCGCGCGCTCCACGGCAGGTTCAGATCTCGAACTCGCCCTTCTCGAGGAGCTCGTTGACCCGGAACAGGAAGCCGTTCGCAACCACCCCGTCGACGACGCGGTGATCGTACGAGAGGGCCATGTACATCACCGGGTGGATGGCGATCTGGTCCTGCCCGTCGACGTCGACGACGACGACGCGCTTCTTGATCTCGCCGATCCGGAGGATGCCCACGTTCGGCTGCGAGATGATGGCGCCGCCCACCAGGTTGCCCTTGCGGCCGGGGTTCGAGATCGAGAAGGTCTTGCCCGCGAGGTCGTCGGGCACGAGCTTGCCGTCGCGCGACTTCAGCGCCACTTCGTCGATGGCGCGGGCCAGGCCGCGCACGCGCCGGTCGTCGGCGTTGCGGATGACGGGGACGACGAGGCCTTCGTCGGTCTCCACCGCGATGCCCAGGTTGACGTCCCGGTGCTGGACGTAGGCGTCCTCGAGAACCCGGGCGTTCATCACCGGGAATTCGCGGAGCGCGCGGGCGGTGGCGGCGGCCACGAACGCGAGGAAGGTCAGGTTGATGCCTTCCTTCTTGAGCGCGTCCTTGTGCTTGTCGCGCAGCTGCGAGGTGCGGTGCAGGTCGCACTCCGCGAACGTCACCACGTGGGGCGACGCGAGCTTCGAGTAGACCATGTGGTCGGCGATGATCCGACGGCGCCGCGTGAAGGGCACCACCTTGTCGCCCGGCTGGGGCGTGTACGGCGGGACCTTGAACGAGCTCTGACCGCCGAGGACCTTCAGCGCCTCGGCGAGGCCGAGGGGCGCCGGGCCCATCGGGGCCGCG
>CAIKNO010000556.1 GCA_903828805.1 uncultured Sandaracinus sp.
AATTCCACACAATCCCCGCGCGAGGCTTCGCTCCGCGCATACTCCCGCGCCCGCTACGGGGGCGCGATCTACCGCGACGGTCGCGGCGGGCCCCTGGCCGCGACGGACGGGCCCGGGCTCATCGTCCCGGGCTGCCCGACGCTCGCGGACGCTGCCGCGGCCGTCGCGGCGGGCTCGGCCGAGGACTGCCTCCCCGGGACGGAGCAGGTCGCGCGCCTCCTGCGCTCCGCGGGGCTCGAGCCGCGCGTCCGCGAGCGTCCGCGCGTCATCGTCGCCTCGACGGAGCCCGATCCGGGCCCCTACGCAGCGGCCCTGGAGCGGCGGCTGACGGCTATCGCCCTGGCCGAGGCTGCCCTGGCGCGGGCGACTGCGCGGGCGGCTCTCCCGGGCCAGCGGGATCTGAAGCGGCGCGAGCTGCGCGGGCGGCAGCGTGAGCTGCGCGAGGCGAGCGCGCCCGCCGTGCAGACGATCGTCGCGGGCGAGGTGGCGGTGAGCTTGCCCCTGCTCCAGCGGGTCCGTCGCGCAATGGGCGCGCGGCAGCTTGCGCTCTATCCGATCGTCGGGGGGACCCCCTACGATGCGATCCTCGCCGAGGGCACCCGCGGCGAGGGTGTGGCCCTCGTGATGGGTATGCGGACCTGACCTGATACTGGCACCCCTCGACCAGCCCCGGGCTGGCACCGCGCTCACGACGCGGCGGGGGGATTGAATCGCAGGGGCTCGAGCCCCGTCTACAGGTGCGCGGCCCACGGGGCCGAGGAGATAGAGCGATGGGAGACGAATCTATGACCCCGCAAGAATTCATCGCTGCCGCGCCCGACGCGGTCGTGCAAGCTCTCGCAGAGTGGCACCCCCACTCCGAGGACGATAGCGAAGATGCGCTGCGCTCGCGCGCGGCCCGCCTCGCAGTCGAGCGGGGGCACCGTCCTGAGATCTCGCGCGCCTGGGGGCTCGCGGCCGGGAAGCTGTCCTTCTTCAACTCGCGGGACCCCTGGCAGCTCGAGCTGTGGGTCGCCGCGGCCCGCCGGGACTGGGGCGAGGCTTACGCCGAGGGCTATCGGGCCGGGGCGCTGTCCCGGCGATGAATACGTGGGGCTCGCGCCCCGTCTGTCAGTCCGCGGGCGTCGAGCCCGTCTACAGGTGCGCGGCCCACGGGGCCAAGGGAGGTGTGTGATGGGAGATTCATCTATGGAATTCACGATCGTGTACGCCGGGAACCAAGAGACTTTCGACGCCGCGGGCTTCGACGCGGCGTGCGAAGAGGCGGAAGCTCTCATCCTCGCCGCCGCCGACGCTGACCGCTCGAGCCCCCAGCGGGCGACCGAGTGCCACCTCGCCCGCCTCTACGGGCCCGGGTGCGACGACGACGGGTCGCGGCTGCTCTTCGCGTCCGATCCCGACGATCCCGCTTGCCTGGACGACGACGGCCACGATCTCGCCGAGGACGGCGGGCCCTGGTCGCACGGGGCCGAGGTGGCGCACCGCGAGACGTGCCGCCGCTGTGGGGCAACGCAGCGCACGGTGAGCGGCTGGCGGTGCGCGGACACGGGCTGGCGCGGGGTCCACGTCGAGTGGATCCTCCCGGGCGAGGACCGCTACCACAGCGACCGTCCCGCGCAGCTCGCGAAGCTGTGCGAGGCCGCGCAGCTCGAGGGCCGCGGGTGCGCGGACAACCTCGACGGGGAGGCGATTGACGGCGATCCGCGAGAGTGGGCCGACGATCACAGGACCGCGGAGTACGCGCAAGATCACGGGTACTGGCTCGGCCAGTACGCCGAGATGTACTGGCTGTGTGACGTACTCGGAGCCGAGGTGATCGACGCGTTCTACCGGGGCTTGCACGCGCGAGCGTGCGAGATTGCAGAGGACCGGGAGGCCCACGGGGCCGCTTGACTGGAACCCCTCGACCGGCTCACGACCGGCACCGCGAGCGAGACGCGGCGGGGGGATTGTGAATAGCCGGGGCTCGAGCCCGTCTACAGGTGCGAGGCCCACAGGGCCAAGGGAGGTGCGCGATGAAGTTTGCGGTCGTTCGCAGGGACGGGTGGGACGAGGTGCTGGTGTCCATGCACCGCACGAGGGCCGTGGCCGAGGCCAAGGCCAGCGACTTCAATGGCGGTTGGGAGATGGGGGCGTTCCGCGTCCTCGACCTCGATCATCACGAGATCATCGATCTTTTCGGGCGCAAGATCGCCCGTCCGAAGGGGGGTGCGCTGTGATGTACGCAGAACTCCGCGCCTTGCGGGCGCGCCAGCAGGAACGCCGCGTCAATCTGCTCGACGCGTTCCGGCGCTCTGTCTTGATCGAGGCCCTGACGGCTCTCGGTCGCCGCAAGCGTCCGGTCAAGCTCGCGCGGGCTCTCGCGGACCTCGAGGCCGCGCCCGACAGCTACCGGCGCGAGGTTGCAGCTCGTGCGGCCCTCGACGCGGTCGTCGGCCG
>CAIKNO010000557.1 GCA_903828805.1 uncultured Sandaracinus sp.
AGGGGGAATCGCATGGGCGCACTCTCTCACCTCCCGACCGCCTGCGGTGGCGCCCTCGGCGGCGGCACCACGACGTCTCGGGCGACGCCGTCGCCCGTGGTGTTCTGAAGAGGTGTTGTTCCTTGAGCGAGCGGAGTCCTCGCGCCGACCGAAATCCAGTGGGGACGGTGCGCCTCTGCGGCGAATGAGCCATGGAGGATCACGAAGAATCGCGCCGCTACTTCCTTGAAGGGCCCGGTGAACTGATAGAGCCTCGGAACGCCTGCGAAGACGAAGGTTTGGTGAGAACCGCCGCGCTCCGACGACGGATCGACCCCCCCCCGATCTTCGAACGATCTCGGGTGCGGCTCCCGACTCTGCTCGCTCAAACCTCGTGATTCCTAGCGTTTCGTAGCGCGTGCTGTCGTTCGTGGAAGGCCCAGTACGCGTCCCAGTCACCGTTGATCGACAGGGCGCGGAGTCGCAGAACGGCCTCGGCGCTGTACAGGTCCCAGCGCGCTCCTGTGATTCCCATTCTGTCCTCGACCAGATGGCGACAGGCGCCTTCGATTACGCCGGTCGCAATCGGATAGCCCGCCGCGAGATACACGTCGTACCGCATGTACTTCGCGTTCTTGCGCAGGTAGCGGACGCAGCGATCGACGGGCTTGCGGGCCTCGGCCGAGAGCCCCTGCCTGGTGGCCAGCCGCACCATCTGCGTGGCGAGCTTCGGGGCCTCGCCCTGGAGCACCCGCAGGAGATACGTCGTCACACAGGCGTCGAGCCCCTTCGGGTCGCTCTTGCCCAGGGCGGCGGCGGCCTTCCACACGTACGAGAGCGCGTGGATCAGGTCCAGGATCATCGTGATCGACCAGCCCCGAGACCTCGCCTCCTTCTCGACCTTCGCCTGCTGCTTCTCCTCGCCATCGACGAGCACCACCGCGTTGCGCTGGTGCTTCGGATCGCGCCGCTCGCCCTCGTCGAACATCGCCTCGATGCCCGCCTTCTGGCTCTTGATCACGCTCGCCGCGACGGCCTTGTCCTTCGGCCGCGGCGCCTTGGAGGCTGGCCTCTCCGCCGGCGTCCGCGACAGGCTCCCGACCACGTCGGCCGCCGTGCGGACGTGCGGCTCCAGCAGGTACACCGCGGTCACGAGGGCCATCCGCTTGTCGTGCTTGCGCTTCTTCCCGGGCGCCATCGGATCACGGTGCGCGGGCTGTGTCGACGCGGCCTCCGCGGCCATCTTGCGGGTCGCGTCGCGCAGCGCGTGGGGCACCATGGTGATGCCCTTGCCGTCGCAGGTCATCACCAGCGTCGCCGCCGACGAGACGGTGTCGTTCGCGACGACGGGGCGCTGGGCGTAGAAGGCGTCGAAGTCGCGGGCCGCACGCACGGCGAGCTCCTCGACCTGGCGCTTCGGGACATGCGCCCCCGTCGTGCGGTCGATGCCCTTCACGGTCTTCTCCATCGAGACGCTGCGGGCGTGCTCGGCCACACGCTGTCGCAGCGGCAACGAGTACAGCTCGGCCGGGAGGTTGAGCGCGCCGTCGAGCGCGAAGTCGTAGACCTTCGTGGCCTCCTCGGCGGCCGCGAAGCGGTCCTGGTGGACCTCGCCGAAGAGCGACTCCAGCGGACGCCGGGCGTGATGGACGACCTCGCCACGGCGGGCGGCGAGGGCCTCGGCGTCACGTCGATCGGTCGCCGAGAGTCCATCGAGATGGCCCTGGTAGAGCCTCCGCAACATCTCCGTACCGCCCTCCAGGATGTGCTCCTCGACGACGCTGTGCGGCACTCCCTCGAGCACCCTGGCGTCGAGCCAGCTCACCATGAGCTCGAATTCCCGGCGGGCCGGAGCGAATCGATCGACGGGCAACGAGAGGCATGGTTCCATGGCGTGGGGGTCTCCTGGGATTCGGGTGGCTTGCACTTTCCGAGTACCAGAAGG
>CAIKNO010000558.1 GCA_903828805.1 uncultured Sandaracinus sp.
ACGACCGAGTTGGTCGTGCCCAGGTCGATGCCGATGATCCTACCCATGTTCGTTCGCTCCGCTCGGTCGTGCCGGTGAGGCTGACGAGGGCACCGCGCCCCGTCGACGCGGCCGAAGCTAACCACCGAGGAAGGGCGGTCAAGCCCCGGATGTGCGGCCGATCGCCCCGGACGCGATCCCGTCCCGGAGCCGCTTCATGTCCGCCGTCTCCGCCAGCACGATGAGGGTGCTCCCGAGCCCCAGCAGATGCTCCGGCTCCGGGTTGTATTCGTAGCGCCCATCCGCATCGCGCACCGCCACGACCAGCACGCGGGTCTCCCTTCGGATGGCGGTCTCCTTGAGCCGGCACCCCACGAGCTTCGAGGTGGCGGGGAGCGTGACCTCCTCGATGCGGAGGTTCTTCTTGGGGTCCCGCATCATCAGGTCGAGAAACTCGACGACGGTCGGGCGGATCGCCTCCGCAGCCAGCCTGAGCCCACCGATCTGGGTCGGAGACACCACCGCCTTGGCGCCGGCGCGCAGGAGCTTGGCGCGCGCGGACACCTCGACGGCCTTGGCCACGATCCTCGCCCGCGGATTCAGCGCGGACGCCGTGACCGTGACGAAGAGGTTGTCCTTGTCCTCGTGCAAGGCGGCGATGACGCCGAGGGCCCGGTCGATCCCGGCCGCGGCGAGCACGGCGTCGTCACTCGCGTCGCCGACGATGAAGAGGAGGCGTTCGGGGCCGAAGCGCTCCGCCAGCTCCGAGAGCCGCGCCTCGTTCACGTCGATCACGCAGAAAGGCATGTGCGACTCGAGGAACTCCTCGATGACGTGAATGCCCGTCGTCCCCGCGCCGCAGACGATGTAGTGGCCTTCGAGGCGGTCGAGACGGGTCTTCATTCGGTTCCTCCGAAGCACGCCCTGCAGATCCCCTTCGACGATGAAGGCGGTCAGGGTGGAGATGAAATAGAGCAGCGTGCCCGACCCGAGCACGATGAGGCCGACCGTCCATCCCCGCGCGTACTCGGTGTCGGCGAAGCCGGGGAGGGTCTCGCCGAAGCCGACCGTCGAGAGCGTGATCACCGTGAAGTAGACACATTCGCCCCAGGGCCACGCACCCCGGCCGATCACGTGAAAACCGATCGCGCCCACCACGACGACCGAGACGAGCCACGCCGCGGCGTAGACGAGTCGGTTTCTGAGCAGCGCAGAAGGCTCGGAGTTCGCCAAGGGCTGTACAGAATGCCCGCTTGACCCGGCGCCCGGGAAGGGGGAAGCACGGGGCCTTCGGTGGCGACCCACGACGCGAGCGACGAAACGGCCCGGGCAGGGCGCGGCGTCTTGATGACCATGTCGTCGAAGGCGGTGTTCATCACCACGGGCCTCGGCGTGCAGGTCGCCCTCCCGCACTTGCTCGATGCGGAGCAATTCGGACGCTACTCCACCGTCGCCGCGGTCACCGCGATCATCACCAACACCCTCGTGGCCGCGACGATCCAGACCGTCAGCCGAAGGGTGGTCGGAGACGAGTCACGGGCCGACCACGCGCAGCGAGAAGGGCTGGTGATGGGCGCGGCGCTCGCCGCGTGCCTCGGCGGCGGATTCGCGACGGTCTCACCGTGGCTCGCGGAGCGTTGGCAAGGCGATGCGAGCTTGACCCCGCTCTTCGTGTGCGCCGCCGTGGTGATGGCGAGCTACGCGCTCTACGCCGCTCAGATCGGCGCCGTCAACGGGCGCCGCCGCTTCGCGCAACAGGCCCGTTTCGACATGGGGTTCGCGCTGCTCCGCCCGATCGGGATCGTGGTCGGCGCAGCCCTCGGAGCCGCCGGCGGGGCGCTGCTCGGATTCGCGCTCGCCGCGGTCGTGATCTGCGCGGTGGCGTTCGGGATCCTCGGAGCCGGTCGGGGCACCTCGGCCGTCGACCGACGCGCGTGGCTGCGCTTCTTCCTCCCGGTCGCCGTCTACCACGCGTGCCTCAATGCCATCCTGCAGATCGACCAGCCGCTGCTCCGCGCGACGGTGGCCGACCTCGCCGCGGCCTCGGGGCAGGTGGCCGCCGAAGCCACCGCCCTCGCGTCGAGAACGGCGGGGTTCTATCGGGCCGCGCAGACCTTTGCGTTCGTTCCCTACCAGCTGATCGTCGCCGTGACGTTCGTGGTGTTTCCGACGGTCGCACGGGCCACGCACGAGGGCGACGCCGACGCGCTCCGGAGGGCGGTGCGGGGCGCCATGCGCTTCTCGCTCCTCGTGCTGCTCGCGATGGCCGCACCCATCGCGGGTGCGAGTGATGGGGTGATGCGGATCGCCTATCCCGAGGAGTACCTCGCCGGAGCGCCGGCCCTCGGCGTGCTCGCGCTGGGCCTGGTTCCATTCTCGATGTTCGCGATCGGTGCCGCGGTGCTCGCGGGGGCGGGCCGGGAGCGCGCAGCCGCGGGGCTGTCGGCCTTCGCGCTGCTGCTGGTCGTGGCAGGCAACCTGCTGGCCGTGCGTGCGGTGGGACTCGGGCCCTCATCGATCGTCGCCGCAGCGATCGCGACGAGCGTGGGCGCGACCGTCGCGCTCGTCGGGACCGTGGCCGTGCTTCGCGCGCTGGTGGGAAGCGTCATGCCGTGGGGGTCGGTGGCCCGCGCGGGCCTCTCCGCGTGCATCGGCTGGGCCGTGGCGCACGTGGTTCCCCACGACAGCCGGATCCAGGCGCTGGTGGCGTGCGCCGTCGGCTGCGCCGCGTACCTGGGGGGACTCGTGCTGCTCCGCGAGGTCGGGGCGCGGGAGTTCGAACTGATGCGCCGCGTGCTGTCGGCGCGCCGACCCCGATGAGTTCGAGGACCGTACGACCGGAGGTGCGCGGGCACGGCGGCTGGCAATCACGGCCGCTAGCAATCACGGCCGCTGGCAGTCACGGCCGCTGGCAGTCACGGCCGCTGGCAATGGCGTCAGCGCACCCACGAGCCGGTGCGGCCGCCATGCTTTTCCACG
>CAIKNO010000559.1 GCA_903828805.1 uncultured Sandaracinus sp.
GACCACGACCCCGACGCGCCGCGCGCGCCCCCAGCGTCGACGGGCGCGGTCGGGCGGCTGCGGCTGCCGTGCGACCGCGCCGCCGACCGCGTCCTCGAGCGTGCGGTCCATGTCCCGAGGGTCGGCCTCGACGTCGAGCAGACCCGCCTCGACCGCCTCGCCCGCGACGTAAGGCCCGGCGTCCACCAGCGCCCGCACGCGCTCCTCGGAGACCTCGAGATCGCCCGAGAGATCCCAGACCATGCGGCGGTACACGTCGTCGAGCAGCTGCTCGCGCTGCGCCCGCGCGGGGTCGCTCATGCCGTCGTCCTGCAGCTCCTCGATGGCGCTCTTGAACGCGCCGATCCGCATGAAATCCGCGTGAATTCCAGCCGATCGAAGCAGGTCACCGAGGTGCACGAGCTCCATCGAAGGCCCGTAGAGCCGGACGCCGCCGGCCGGGTCGACCGCCACGGTGTGGGCGCCGGCGCACGCGTAGAGCTCCGCACCGGTCGCGTCGCCGAGCGTGCACACGACCGGCTTGCCGGCATCCTCGAGCGCCTCGACGAGCATCCTCAATTCCTGCGCGTAGGCGAGTCCGATCCCGCTCCCCTGCATCCGCAGCACCACGCCCCGACATCGGGGCGAGCGCAACGCGCGGTCGAGCCTCCGGGTGGTCTCGAGGAACGCGCGGACGCCCTGACCGCCGAGGACGACCTCGTCGACGTGGTCCCCCATCGGGACGCCGTCCCGCTCGAAGCCTTCGAGGTGCGCCGTCGCGACGATCCCCGGCGCGCTCGAGAACCCCTCGCCCATCACGCCCGCGGCGCCGAGGCCCATCGCGCCGAAGTCGACGCGGAGGCCGGCCGTCAGCCGCAGGTCGGGCATCGGGTCACCCACCCGCTGGAATTCCCCGGCGATCACCAGGCGCCCGACGTCCGGCGCCTCGACCTCCCCGACGAGCCGCGCACCCACCCGGCCCTCGTCGTCGATGGCCAGCGCGCCCTCCGCGGTGAACGCGCTCGTCCCGGTCGGGCGGGCCGCGAGCGCGAGCAGGAAGGAGCGCGGCACGCGGCCTTCGCCCCCGTGCAGCCCCGGTCCCGTCAGGTCGCGGGCGACGAGCGAGAGCGCGACCTCGGGCAAGGGACGGTAGGTCGCCCCGACGTCGAGCGTGAACAGCTCCGCGAAGCGCGCATCGCCCGACCACAGCACCCGCCCCGAGGCCCCCACGGCGAGGCGTTCGCTCCACGCCCAGGCGAGCGCGACCGAGAGCATCGTGCGCTCGACCGCCCCGGCGTCGAGCGCGGCGCGGGTGGGGCGCACGCTGTCCACCGACGCCCCGGCGCTCAGACCGAAGAGCAGAGGGCTCGCGAACGCGAGTCCGTCCCCGCGCTCCGCGAAGACCTGCGCGTCGTCGGCGTCGGCGTGCGTGTACACCGCGCTCCACCCGCGGAGCGACGAGAGCCCCGCGGGATCGACGTGGATCGCGAGCGCATCGTCCGCCCCCGCCATCGAGGCCGGGAACGTGGCGACGGATGACGTGGCGCGCCGGAGCTGCCCCTGCGCGGGCGCCGGAAGCAGCGCGACGCACGCGAGCCCGAGGGCCGTCAGCACCGGGCACGCGGAGGCTTTCGCCGCACGCGCGACGGGCCCGACGCCCGGACCCCACGCGATGGCGCTGCAACCTGCCGCTTTCGCCGCACGCGCGACGGGCCCGACCCTTCGCCTGGCCACCTCCGACCGGATGCTGGGTGTGGTCACGCGGGCACGCTACCACGCCGGCCCGCCCCCCTGCGGCGCGGGTCCGTCCGTCGATGTGTCCTCCGGGCTGGCGATCCGCGCGAGAGATCGGTACCTTCGCGCTGGAATGACGCTGCGCGGCAAAGCATCCTTCGGCGCGGTCCTCGGCATCGGGTGGCTCGCAGGGTTCGCCCCCTCGGCCGCCCACGCCCAGGCGACGGCGCCCGTGGTCGATGGGGCACGCGCAGGGGACACGGCGGAGGCCGTCGCCGCCCCGCCCAGCAGCGAGGGCGCCGACCCGGCCGGTGGACATGCCGCGCCCCGCGAGGCCGTGGAGCTGTTCCAGCGCGCCCGCGAGGAGTACCGCACGGGGCGCTACCAGGACGCGGCGCGGGATCTCGAGGCGGCCCTCGTCATCGATCCCAGCTCCCCCACCCTGCTCTTCAATCTCGCGCGGGTGTACGAGCTGCAGGGCGACCTCGAGCGCGCGATCGCCGTCTACCGACACTACGTCCGCGTGGTGCCCGCGAGCGACGCCGCCGAGCGCGCCCGCGCCGAGGCCGCCGTGCTGCGGCTCCAGGGCGCCCAGGAGTACACGCGCCCCGACGAGGACGCGTACTCGCAGCCCATCTACGTGAGCCAGCGCGGCGTGGCCGACGACGCGTTCTGGGCGACCCTCGGGACAGGCGCGGGCGTGACGCTCGCCGGGGCCGCGATGGTCCTCGTGACGGTGCTCGTGCGCCAGGACGCGGACCTGTTCACCCTCGGCCGGGACGGGAGCCTCGCCGACCGCGACGCGCGCTACCAGGGCGCCGCCGATCTCGCGCTCGCGACGGACATCACCGGCGCCGTCGGCGGCGCGACCCTGATCGCCTCCGCGCTGTTGTGGGGATTGCGGGAGCGCTCGGTCGAGATGTTCCCGCAGGGCGCGGCGCCGAGCATCGCGCTCGGCGTGTCCGCATCGGACGCCGTCGTGCGCGTCGGGGGGTCGTTCTGATGCGCGCTCGTCCGTGGTGGTCCTCCGGCCGTGCGGCCCTCGTCCTCGTCGCGTTCGTCGTGGCGCTCGGCGGGTGCAGCGCGCTCTTGCCCCCGGCCCCTTCCGACGACGTGCGCTGCGAGGCGGTCGAGGGTGCGGGCGATCCGTGCGTCGAGCTCGGCCAAGTCTGCGTCGAAGGGTTCTGCCGCAACCGAGAGATCTGCAACGGCGTCGACGACGACACCGACGGCCGTGTCGACGAGGGCCCCGCCAGCGACGCCGACGGCGACGGCTTCACCTCGTGCGGTGGCGGCGTCGCTGCGCTGGCCGACTGCAACGACGACGACGCGTCGATCCACCCCGCGGACCCCGCCCGCGGCATCGCCGCGCCAGACGAGATCTGCGACGGCCGGGACAACCAGTGCGACGGGATGGCCGTCGATGCGATCGAGGCCTCCGGCTGCGTCGGGACCCAGCGCTGCAGCCGCAGCGAGGCGCGCTGCGTCGAGCCGACGTGCAGCTACCCCGAGTTCCAGTGCGCCGAGGGGTTCCAGTGCGTGGGCGGCGCTTGCCTGCCCGGCGATTGCACGCGGACCGGATGTCTGGAGATGCAGGTCTGCGACCCGGTCACGCGCGCGTGCGTGACCCCGCTGCCGCTCGGCGCCTCCTGCGCGACCGACGCGCAGTGCGAGGACCAGCGCTGCCTCCCGATGCGCGAGGCCCTCGCCATTGCCGGACCCGGCGCGCCGCAGAGGGCGTGCGCGCGGACGTGCTGCAGCGACGTGGATTGCCCCGGCGACTTCGTGTGCTGGGCCCCGGGCACGGGCGCCCGCGCGTGCGTGGCGCGGACGCTGCTCGAGACCGACTTCGGCCCGCCCGAGAGCACCGAGCGCGCGTGCTCCGACGGCATCGCGTGCGAGCCCGATGCATGCGGGTACGCGATGTACGAGGTGTACGACCGCGCCCGCACCGGGTTCATCTGCGGCGACCGCTTCGCGAGCGAGGATGCTGCCGTGTGCTCCTCCGGCCGCGACTGTCGCTCCGGCCTCTGCCTCGGCGGCTACCGGACCCTCACGGGCGAGGTCGGCCTCTGCACCGGCGCCTGCCGCACTGCCGCGGACTGCCAGCGCTTCAGCGACGCGTGGAATGCCGACTTCCGCGTTTCGCTCGGGATCCTCCCCGAGGCCATGACGATGGGCTGCCTGACCGCGCGCTTCGAGGGCACGACAGACTTCGTGCAGGCCTGCTTCGAGACGACCGGCACCGAGGCCGGCACGCCCTGCAACAGCGACGCCGAATGCCTCGAGGGCGCGTGCTTCGGCGGCGTCTGCCGCGGCACCTGCTGCAACGACTCGGACTGTGGCGGCGGCGACATCTGCCGCCTCTTCCCGCGCGGGCAGTACTGGTCGCTTCACTGCGCGCCGCCGCTCACCACCTTCTGACGGCCTCCTCGCCATCGCGCGCGCGAACAGGCTAGACTCGCCCGCTCCGGATGAGGATCTGCCCCACCTGCAAGACGGCGTACCCCCGCCACGGCCAGAGCACCTGCCCGCGGGACGGGTCGCCCCTGGTCGATGCCGCCGCGTTCGCGGCCGAGCGCGCCGATCCGCTGATCGGGGCGACCCTCTCGGGCCGCTTCCAGATCGCCGCGCGCATCGGCACCGGCGGGATGGGCACCGTGTACCGGGCGCATCAGGCGGGCCTGTCGCGGCAGGTCGCCCTCAAGGTCCTCAAGCCCGAACTCGTCCAGGAGCGCGAGACGGTCGCCCGCTTCCAGCGCGAAGCGAAGGCGATGAGCATGCTCCTGCACCAGCACACGGTGCGGGTGTTCGACTTCGGCGAGGACCCCGCGACCGGGCACCTCTACCTCGCGATGGAGCTGCTCGAGGGCGAGCTGCTCAGCGCCCGCCTCGCGCTCGGCGGCTCGCTCGACGTGGTCGAGGCCATCACGTTCATCCGCGCGGTGCTCGGCTCCCTCGGCGAGGCCCACAGCAAGGGCATCGTTCACCGCGACCTCAAGCCCGACAACATCTACCTCGCGCGCATCGAGGGGCAGGGACAGCCGGTCGTGAAGGTGCTGGACTTCGGCATCGCCAAGGTCTGGCGCGCCGACGAGAAGATCGATCAGCTCGAGACGCAAGCGGGCACGGTCTTCGGCACCCCGCGCTACATGTCGCCCGAGCAGGCGCAGGGAAAACCCCTCGATCCGCGGAGCGACCTCTACTCGGTCGGTGTGTTGCTCTACCACCTCCTGACCGGTCGGGCGCCCTTCGTCGACGACGACGCGGTCGTCGTGATGGCCAAGCACATCCGCGAGCGCCCCGAGGCGCCTCGACAGGCCGCGCCCGACCGACCCATTCCCGCGAGCCTCGAGCGCGTCGTGCTCAAGGCGATGGAGAAGGTGCCCGCGCACCGGTTCGCGAGCGCGGAGGACTTCGACCGCGCGCTCGACGCGTGCATCGGCGACGCCGTCGCCGAGAAGTCCCTCACCGAGACCGAGCGGCGGGTCGCCGCGGTCCCGACGATCGCCGGGTTGCCCCGCACCCCGGTGCTGATCGGCGTGGGGATGCTGGCGCTCGCCCTCGTCGTGGCCGGGGTGACCATCGCCTCGACGTTCTCGGACGCGCCCCAGGTCACGGGCCCCGCGACCCCGACGCCCGCCGCCCCGACCGAGCCGGCTCCCGCTTCGCCCACGACCCGCCACGTCGTGGTCGACAGCGAGCCGCCCGGCGCCGAGCTGTGGCGGGATGGCGTGCGGGTCGGCACGACCCC
>CAIKNO010000560.1 GCA_903828805.1 uncultured Sandaracinus sp.
CCCCAGCAGACCGTCACGCTCGTGCCGCGACGGCAGGCCGAGGCCTCGCCCTCGCGTCGGGCGACGCCGGAGGGAGACACCGCCGCACGCCCCAGCGCCCCGGCGGTCGAGCCTCGGGAGGCCTCGCCGGCCCCCGTCGTCGCGCCCGCGCCGGCCGCCGCACCGCGCGAGGCCTACGAGCGCTTCGAGTGAACGTCATGGGGCGAGCGCGCGTGCACGCGGCGGCCCTCGTGGTGCTCGGCGCATGCGCGCCCCCTTCGGACCCTCCCCCGCGGGCCGCCGAGGCCCTCCAGAAAGCCGGCGCTTGGTCGCTCGAGCGGGGCGAAGCGCGGCCCGAGGGGGCGGACGGGGCGCCGCGCCAGACCCTCACGTGGCGTGGCCGTGACACCCGAGGAGTGGTGGTTCAGGGCACGGACCCGGCCGCCGAGGGCGCGCCCACCAGCCCCTCGGGAGACACGCCGCGGCCCCTCGACGTCCGGGCGGTGTTCCCGCACGGCGATGGCCTGCTCGCGCTCGATCTCGAGGACCGTCTGCTGGCCCTCCACCCCGACGGCGAGGTCGAGGTGCTCACCGCCCCGGTCGTCGTCGCGCCGTTGCTCTCGCCGGACGGCGCGCGGCTCGCGGTGGCGGTCGGCGACGCGGAGGGCCCCTCGCAGCTTCGCATCCTCGGGCCCGGCGACCTGGACCGCGTGGTCGCGTCGGCGGTGCACGTGTCGGCCCTGGTGCGCTTCACGCCCGAGGGGGACGGCCTCGTGTTCGTCGGGCGAAGCGAGGCGGGCATCGCGGGGCTGCGCGAGGTCGCCCTCGACGCGCACGGGGAGCCCGCGGCGCCCCGCTGCCTGACGAATTGCGCGCTCGGGCCGGAGGGCGCGCGCGACCCGTCGTTCGTGCCGCTGCCCGCCGAGGGCGAGGGGTGGGCGTGGTGAGCAGGCCGGCCTCCCCGCCCGGCGACGCCTCGATCACTCGGGCCGCGCGCGCGCGGGGCGCGGGGCTCTGCTCGCGCACCTTCGTCGCGGGGCGCTGCTCGCGCGCCTTCGTCGCAGTGTTCCTGCTCGGTGTGGCGTGGCTCGGAGCGGTCGTCCTCCCATCGCACGCATACGCCCAGGGACTGCGGCGCCCCTTCGCGTGCGATGGGTGCATCGCGAACTGGTTCTACTTCGATCACGACACGACCTCCGGCCTCGAAGACTGGAACTGCAGGGCGTCCACCTACGACGGCCATGGCGGCACCGATTTCAGCCTGCGCGGCGGCAACGCATCGATCGATGCGGGGAACGACGTCGTCGCGGCGGCCGACGGGGTCGTCATCGGCGTCGAGGACGGGCACTACGATCGATGCCGCGCCTGCGCGAGCAGCGGCACGCAGTGCACGCTGACGACCGCGAACTACGTGACCGTCCGGCACGCGGAGATGACGACGCGCTACGTGCACCTCCGCCTCGGAAGCGTGCGCGTGGCCGTCGGAGACACGGTCACGTGCGGTCAGGTCCTCGGGCAGATCGGCAGCTCGGGCTGCAGCACCGGCGCGCACCTGCACTTCGAGGTGCGCCCGCGGAACGACGATCGCCTCCGCCGCTTCGATCCGTTCAACGGCGCGTGCTGCACCCCGCCGGTGCCCACGTGGATCGAGCAGGGCCCCCACCGCGGCGTGCCCGGGGCGGTCTGCGAGCCCGGCGCCGTCCTCGACGCCGGCGCCGCCGATGCCTCGATCGCGCCGGATGCGGACGTCGCCCTCGACGCCTCGACGCCCGCGGACGCTGCGGCCGTCTTCGACGGTGCCGTCGTCGTCGATGCAGCCGCCGTCGACGATGCCACCGTCCTCGACGCCGCCGGACGTGATGCCTCGGTCCGCGGACCCCTCGAGGGCGGCTGCGCCTGCCGCGCCTCGGCGGGCCGCGCCTCGGCCGCCCTGCCCTCTTGCCTCGTGGCCGGGCTCGTGGTCGTGCTCCGCCTCCGTGCGCGCGGCCCCCGCTCGAGGCCCGCTTCGCCCTCCCGGCGCACCGCGTGAGCACCGAGACCCCGTCGCGCGCGCCCCCCGTGGGGCCGTCGTTCCGGCTCCTCGCCGCCCTCTGGCCGCTCGTCGTCTGCGCGTTCCATGCGCGCGCAGCCTGGCCGGGCATGGCCTTCGTCGGGTGGGACCTCCGGCACGAGTTCTTCGCGCGATCCCACGTGGTGGGGGAGTCGTTGCGGGCCCTCGAGTGGCCCGGATGGCAGCGCGGCGTCTTCATGGGATCGCCGCTCCTCGGCGATCCTCAAGCGGCGATCTTCGACC
>CAIKNO010000561.1 GCA_903828805.1 uncultured Sandaracinus sp.
CATCCCCCGCGCCCCCATCCGGCGTGACGGCCGCGTCCCCTTCGATGGGCGACCCCGCGTCCACCTCGTTCGCGCCCCCGTCCTGCGGGACCTCCGGAGTGGCCACGCAGGCCGCGAGCAGCATCCCCACGCACGCCGCGCCGAACCGCGTTCTTCCGCACCGCCGTCGTCCCATCGAAGCTCCCCGGCCCTGCTGCGTCGCGCCGAGGAGCGCTCGAAGGGCCCCGAGGGATAGCCCGGAGCCGCCCGGGCGCCCGCGTCGTTCTTCACAATCGATTGTTGCAAAAAGCGAAACGAAGCACACTCGCCGGATGGCGCGGCTCGAGGAGACGGAGGCGTTCGTCGCAGTGGTCGAGCGCGGCTCGTTCAAAGGGGCCGCGGCGGCGCTCGGGCTCTCGGTCTCCGTCGTGAGCCGGCGGGTGCAGGCGCTGGAGGAGCGGCTCTCGACCGCGCTGCTGCACCGCTCCACCCGCCGCGTGCAGCTCAGCGACTCCGGCCGCGAATTCTACGCGGAGGTCCGGGACGTCGCCCGACGCCTCGAGGACGCCGAGGAGCGCGCCAGGGCCCGCGGCACCGAGACGAAGGGCGCGCTGCGCGTCGTGATGCCGAGCTACTTCGCCTCGAGCGGCTTCCATCACCGCGTCGTGCCCGACTACCTGAAGGCCCACCCCGAGGTCGAGCTGACGTTCGTCATCGCCTCGGAGCCGACGGCGCACCTGGGCGAGGACTTCGACGTCGTCGTCGCGGGCCGGGCTGGATCGCAACGCTTCCCCGACACCGGGATGGTCGGGCGAAAGCTCCACGAACTCCAGGGGAGGCTCTACGCCGCGCCGGGCTACCTCGCCGCCCGCGGGACGCCCGAGACCCCGGACGCCCTCGCCGGGCACAACTGCCTCAGCTACACGAACCGACGCTGGTTCTTTCGCGACCCGAAGTCGCGCCGCGAGGCGTGGGTCGATGCGCGCGGGACCCTCACGACGAACAGCAACGCCGTGCTGTGGGCGGCGACCATGAACGGGGTCGGGATCGCGTACTCGTTTCCCCATTTCTTCGGCGAGGAGGCGGAGCAGGGCCAGGTCGTGACCGTGCTCGACGCGTGGACCGCCCGGGCACGCATCGATCTCTGGGCATTTCACCGCGCCGGCCGCTTCGTGCCACGCCGCACCCGGACCTTCCTGGACATGCTGCGGGCGCACTTCGCCTCGGGCGGTGGCTGAGCGTCGGTGCCATCGGGGCCTCGTGCGTCGATCGGATGGGGTCCGACGAGGCCCTTGAGACCGCACCCGCTCCATGTGTATCCTCGACCCCGTGCTTCGCCGCTCCGAACGGACCGTGATCGCGCTGACCGCGCTCGGCCAGCTCGTCGCCTGCGACCGGCCCGATCCAGGCGTGGCGGGTCCGCGCCGCTCGACGTGGACCCTCGACGGCGGCGGGCAGATGATGCCCCGCGATGCCGGCACGGACGCGGGCCCGCCCCGGCCCGAGACCTTCGCGCCGGTCACGCGCCCGCTGTCGACCGCGACGGCCCCGTACGAGTCCGTCCGGGCCCTGCAGGACGGTTCGTTGCTGGCGCTCTCGAGCGACGGGCTCGTGCAGATCGCGCTCGACGGCACCTCGACCCGTCGGGCGTCGCACGACGAGATCGGACGCGTCGATCACGCGATGCAGACGCGCGACGGCCTGCTCGTCGCCACCCCGCGCGGTTGGGTCTCGATCATCGGCTCGACGCTCGAGGAGCCCGGCCTCGAGGCGACGCTCCCGGCCGCGAGCGTGCTGGGCCTCGTGCCGCTCGACGCCGACCGCGCATGGGTCGGTCGCGACGTCGACGTCGCCCTCTGGGCCGCGGGCGAGGTGCGCCCCTTCGCGCTCGCCGCGCCCTTCGATCCCGCCACCCTCGTCGCCACCTCCACGGCACGAGGCGCGGCCGGCACCGTCGACGTGCTGTGGGGACTCGTCGATGGCCGGGCGACCCGCCTCACGTGGGACGGGACACGCGCGTCCGCCGACCAGGACCGGGCCGCGGGCCTCACGTCGCTCGCGCTCTCCTCCTCCGGGCGCCTGTTCGCGGTCCGGTCGGACGGGTCCGTGCTGCGGGGCGACGCGCCGGGGGCCCTCGAGGCCGTTCCCTACGTGGAAGGCGTCGTGGCCGCGATCGGCGCGGGGCCTGCCGTGTGGCTCGCGCGGGCCGACGGAACGTACGTCTACGCGGAGGACGATCTCGTGTTCATCGACGCCGGCGCCTCGCATGCCGGCACGCCGGTGGGCCTGGCCGACGGCTCCCTCGCGCTCGTGCGGGGCACCGAGATCACGCGCCTGACCGCCCGCTGGGACGCGCGCCTCGAGGGCGTTCGGGACGGAGACGAGCTGCTGGTCCCGCGCACGGTGACGATCGTCCTGCCCGAGGGCACCCCGGCGCCGGACACGGTGTCCGTCCGGGTCGGCACGGTCGATCTGCCGACGGACCCCGGTGGTCTCTCCTTCGTGCTGGACCCCGCGGCCCTGGTCGCCGGCACCGAGCGGCTGTCGGTGACGATCCGCTGGGCGGACGGAACGCTGCCGATGACGCGCACCGTTTCCCTTTCGATTCCAGGCGCCGCGCCGACGTGGAGCGGAACGATCCAGCCGATCTTCGCCGAGCGCTGCGCCGAGTGCCACGGCCGGGGCGGCGCCCGTCCGCTCGACACACTTTCAAGTTGGCAGGAAATTTCTTCTCTGATCCTGTACGATGTCCAGAACGCGCGGATGCCGAAGCCTCCACGCGCCCCTCTGACCCCGCTTGAGATCGCCCGCATCGAGGCGTGGGTCGGCGCCGGATTTCCGCCATGACCATGGAGCCCGCGATGAGAAGTACCCGACTCCTCTGGCTGACAATCGCCCTGCTCGGTGCGCCGACAGCCGCGCTGCTCGGTGCGCCGACAGCCGCGCTGGGGCAGACCGTGCTGCCACCGAACGAGGACCTCGTCTGCGCGCCGGAGACGCCCGAGCTGACCGACACGGAGTACCTCCGCTCGGTGAGCCTCGATCTCCGCGGGCGCGTGCCGACGGTCGCCGAGTACGAGGCGAACGCCGATCCCAGCATGCGCGAGGCGATGCTCGCCGAGTGGACGGCGTCGGAGGCCTTCGTCTCGCGGGTCGTCCGACGGCACCGCGCCCTGCTGTGGAACAACGTCTCGAACGTGACGATCGTCTCGCCCGGGGCGCAGCTCGGGACGTCGGGCAACCTCTACTTCGTGTCGAACCGCGCCACCACCTACCGCGGCGACAACATCGCCTGCCTCGACGAGCCGGCGCGATGGGACACGGACGGGCGCATCGTGACGACCGCCGGCGTGTCGCCGCGGGGCGTGCCGGTGCAGCAGGAGGGCTTCGTGCTCGTCCGGCCCTACTGGGCGCCGACCACCGAGGTCAAGGTCTGCGCCTACGACGCGCAGAGCGGCGAGTACTCGCGCCGCGGAACGCTCTGCGCCAGCAGCGCCGGTCTGAACGACACGGGATGCGGCTGCGGTGCCTCGCTCAACCACTGCGCCTCCACGACGCAGTCGAGCCTCATCGCCCGTCAGTTCGGCCTCGAGCTCGAGCGGCGCATCGCCGCGGTGATGCGCGACGGGGGCCGCTACCACGAGCTGTTCACGAGCCGGAGGACCTTCGTCAACGGTCCGCTCGTGCACCTCTACCGTCACCTCTCGAAGGTGCCTGGCCCGGTCTCGTTCCGCCCGCTTCCCTTCGACGAGGCCGACCTGCCGAACCTCGCGTTCGGCGAGACCGAACACTGGGTCGAGATGGAGCTGCCGGAGCAGCACGCCGGCATCCTGACGAGCCCCGCGTTCCTGCTCCGGTTCCAGACGAACCGGGCGCGCGCGAGCCGCTTCGCCGATGCATTCCTGTGCGATCCGTACACTCCTCCCGCTGGCGGCATTCCCGCGTCCACCGACGCGGAGGCCCGCCAGGTGGACCTCCAGCAGCGGACCGGCTGCCTCTACTGCCACGCGCAGCTGGAGCCGGCGGCGTCGTTCTGG
>CAIKNO010000562.1 GCA_903828805.1 uncultured Sandaracinus sp.
CGGCGCGGCGCGTTCAGCGCAGGCACCGTTCACAGGACCTGTGAACGCGTTTACATGAAAAGTAAACGCTGACGGCTGCGACCTCGCACTGTCAGGCCGCGGCGCCGCCCGCCGGGAGCGCCATCTTCGCGACGCCATCGCAGAGCCACGACGGCAAACCTGTTCGTCGAACAGCCGGCGTGTCCACGCACCGCCCCGACGCTGCACAGCCGCCGAAGTGGGCCCTGCGTAGACCGTGCGGTACGCACGGGCTGAGGCCGTTGGACTCCGTATCCTCCACCAGGTGCACGCGACGCGGTTGCGGGGCAGCGAAGGATTCACAGCGTCGGTCATGGCCAACCTCGAGTGTGGAGGCGTGCATCGGTGGCCCTCCTCGGGGGAGCGCCCGCCTACCCGCGCACAACCTCTCTCGAAGTGCGCACCAGGCGTGGGAGCGATTGTGGCGCGATCGAAGCGCCCATCGCGCTCTTCGTGATCCCAGGGTCCGATCGCGCGTGCGTGAGGTCGAGGCCGAGCGCGCGCTCCGTCGCGCGAGGGTAGACAAGCTCGCAGGGGTCGGTACCTTCGGCCATGCGCGCGCGCAACCATGACACTTCTCGTCGCGCCGCCCGCGGAGCAGGCGGTGCGGCGCTGCTCGTCGTCGCGCTCGCGGGCTGCGGCGCGGGCACCGTGCTCGCTCCGCCGTCGGATGCCGCGAGCGACGCGCCCGCGAACACCCCAGACACGCTCGACGCGACCACCGCGCTCGACGCCACGAAAGCCGCCGATGCGCCGGATCTCCCCGCGACGCCCGACGGGGCCGACCCGACGGCAGCCGACGCGTGCATGACGGCCCCGCCGCCGCGCAGCGAGCGCCTCGTGATCGGCCTCGCCGACTCCAACGCGAACCTGTTCACCAACGCGGGGCTCGATCGCTTCTTCACCGCCTCCGACGGGAGCGGGCATCGGCGCGTGGCCCACGTGTACGCCTGGTGGGACGTCGCCCTGCGCCCCCCGGACGACCCGCGGCGGGTCGCGCTGCAGACCTGGCTCGACCGCGCGGCGTGTCACGGTGTCGAGGCGCTCGTGGCCTTCACCCCCGTGCCCGGCGCTGCGCTCCCCGTGCCCGCGGAGTACGACCGGGCCTTCGTGGCCTTTCGCGCCGCGTGGCCCACGGTGCAGGCCTTCACCGCGTGGAACGAGCCCAACGGCCCCGCCTCGTGGCCCGACAGCGCGCGCACGGCCGCCGACGTGTACCTCCGCGCGCGCAGCCACTGTCGCCCCGAGGAGGGATGCGTCGTGGCGGCGGGCGACATGGCCGCCACGGTGGCGGGCAACACCGCGCAGTTCGCGATGGCCTCGGGGCCCGACGCGCCCTGCGGCACCGCGGCGTGCAGCTGGCTCGACCGGTACAAGTTCTCCCTCGACGCCGACGGCGCGAACTATGGTCTGCCGCACCATCGGCCCGAAGTGTGGGCCGTGCACACGTGGGCCGACGCCTTCGACTACCAGCGCAACGGCGAGCACTGCGGCGGCGCCGCGCGCTGCGTGACCCGCGCCTTCCTCGCGTCGCTCGAGGGGAGCTGGCGCCGCGCCGAGGTGTGGATGACCGAGACCGGCGCCGTGTACGAGGGCCCCGACGACGCGGCCCGCGCGCGCACGCAAGACTGCGCAGGGCGCTTCTTGTAGCGCCTCTTCGCGATCGATCCCCGCATCACGCGCTGGTACTACTACAGCTTCGCCGGCGTCGGGGCCACCGGCGACAGCGGCGCGTGCCCCTTCGTATCCCTCGACCGGGGCGCGTGCACAACCTCCTCGGGGCGCGCAACGCGCGCGATCTTCGACACGCTCCGCGACCGGCAGACCGCCGCGCTCTCCGGTTGCCCGTAGCGCCACGGCGCCTTTCCCCGTGTACCGTGAGGGGGCGTGTCGTGATGTTGACGGGCCCGCGCGCCGCGGTATCCACTCCGCCGCGATGAACCGCTCTTTGGGTCTCGCGCTGGTGCTGGTCGGTGCCGCTGCGTGCAGCGAAGCGCCTGTGTCTACCCCGGATGCCACGCCGAGCGACGCAGCCGTGAGCGACGCCGCCGCGAGCGACGCCGCCGCGAGCGACGCAGCCGCGAGCGACGCCGCCGCGAGCGACGGCGGCGATGCAACGACGTCACGCTCGGCCTGCGCGGCGTTCTGCGCGCGGGCTGCGATGCAGTGCGGTGCGCCCGCGCCCGTCTGCGAAATGGGTTGCCTCATGGCCACGGCCACCGCGAACTGCGCGGAGCGCTTCGCGGCCTACGCGTCCTGCGCCAGCACGGGGAGCTTCGACTGCGCAGGCAACCACGGCCCCGCCGCCTGCGCGGCCCTCGAAGCCGCGTGGGCGCCCTGCGCCGCGGGAGGCTCCACCCCGCCGCTCGACGCCGGCGCCGACCCCCTCTGCGCGTCGTTCTGCGACCGCGGCCTCGCCGAGTGCCGCACGGGCACCCGCGCCGACTGCCTCGCGAGCTGCGCCGCGGGCCTCGTGAGCCCCTGCGGTGCGCAGGTGCGCGCGGCCTTCACCTGCGCCGCCGCGGGCACCGGCTGGGCGTGCATGGGAGCGAACCCCTTCGCGGCCGCGTGCGCGGCAGCGGTCGAGGCCCTCGGCGCCTGCATGGCGCGACCCCCCGACGCGGGCACCGCGCCGCCGCCCGACGCCTGACGCGACCCGCGCCGCCCCGACGACAGGGTCGCCGTCGCGATGGAGCCAGGCGATGTTCCGTCGGCCGTGTGCGCAGGCGCCATGCGCACCGGCGCCCTTGCGCGACAACCATTGCGAGACGTGCTTCGCGAAACGGCAGAATGGCGACACGGTGGCGGGCCGCCACGCGGGCGGGGAGCGGAACACGTGTGCCGTTGGAGCGGAACACGTCTTCCGCTCGCAGCGGGGGATGATCGGCGCGGACGGTGGTACGTCCGAGCGAGACGACGGACTCAGGTGGCCGGCGGCGACGCGAGCCACACGGCGAGCGCCGGGCTGTCGAGGTCGAGCACCACGTCGCCACCACAGCAAACCTGTTCGTCGAACAGCCGGGGCGTCCACGCACCGCCGCGAGCGTGCGCAGCCGCCGAGGGGAGCCCGCGTCGCGAGTGCGGTGCGCACGGGCAGGGGCGTTGGACGACTTATCCCCCGCACTCAGGCCACAGCGTGCGGCGTTGGAAGGCGTCAGGAGCGCACACCATCACGGTGCTCGAACGCTGCCGATAATGCCGGAAGGGGCGCAACCCGTAGCGCCCACACAGGGCCACGAAGAGCTTGCGCTCCCACGGATCGGGCAGGGAGTACATCAACTCGACGTCGGGCTCGCGAGCTCGCTGCTCCGCGCGGCGCGCCTTGATGCGCGCGGCGCCAACCACGACCGCGACCGCCCATCAAGACTCCGTCGGGAGACGGGGTTACCAAGCACTTCGTGTTGCCGTAGCCATCTCCGCGCTGTGCGTTCAGGGGGCCGCGCAGGGCCCGGTGCAGGTCTGCTCGACCATCCCGTTGGGGCGGAGAAAGCGCGCGACCTGCTCGGCCATCGCGGGGATCACGCCGATCGCGCCGTGCGCGCCGTTGTCCGCTGCGATGGGGCGGTTCGTGTCCGGCGGCGACATCGCCGGGCGGATCGTCCATTGGGACATCGCCGATGCGAGCGGCGCGGTGGCGGCGGCGAGGCCGTACGGCGACGTGAGCGCCGGCGCGAGCAGCGGGAGGCCCGCGGTGCGCGCGACCATCTCCGCGCCGAGGGTGCTCACCAGCGGATCGCCCAGGCTCTCCTGCGAGAGCACGGACTTCGCCGCGCCGGACCCCGGGAGGACGTCGCGCGTGAGGTGCGGCGCGAGGTTGATCGGATCGGTGAAGTCGAACTGCGACTGCGCGAGGTCGAGGAGCAGGAGGTGGTCCTCCGGGGCGCGGTATCCGACGCGCAGGAAGAGGCTGAGCTGCGGCCACGCGAGGGAGCGCTGCATGAGCAGCGACCAGTTGCCGCCGTTGACGTTCAGCGCCGCGCGCTCGCAGTCCGGGGAGTAGCCCAGAAAGCTCGCGCCCATGATCCCGCCGAGGGAGACGCCGAAGTAGTACGCGCGCCCCGGGTCGATCACGCCGCGGCCCTGGACCTGAAACGCGGGCGCGCCGTCGAAGCGCTCCCGCGCCGTGCGAAAGAGCACCATCGCGTTGACCAGCGACTGCTGGAGACGGTCCGTCAGCACGGTCACGCCGTTGAAGTCCGCGAGGCCGAGGCCCGCGTCGCCGAGGTCCGCGGCGGAGAGCCCGGTCCAGTCGGTGGCGACGAGGACGTAGCCGTGGTCGTCGGCGAAGCGCTGGAGGAACGCGCTCGGGACGCCGGTGCCGAAGAGCTGGTCCCGCGCGGAGGCGAAGAGCCCGTGGCCGAAGAGCAGCATCGGGAGCGGACCCGTCGCCGTCGCCGCGGCGCGCGGCACGATCGCCACGAAGGGGACGTCGTGCGTCGCGCCGGAGACCACCGCGGGCTCGCCGTCGGCGTCGTAGTTCATCGCGCTGCGCTGCCCGGGCGCCGGGTCGCGCAGGAACAGCGGGACCCGCACGGTGCCCTCGACGCGTCGCAGCACCGGGCCGCTCACGGCCTCGTCGACGCGGGTGACGGTGAAGGTCGCGCCGGTCGCTCCGACGACGCCCAGCGCGCGGTCGCGCATCGTGCGCACCGGGCCCGTGAGGTAGCGCTCCGAGGCGGTGACGTAGTCCCACGCGAGGAGCACGTCGTCGCGCGCGATGCCCGCGGCCTCGATGGACGCGAAGATCGCCCCGTACCGATCTGCCACCCGCGCGAGCCGCGGGTCGCGCTCCGGGTGCCCTTCGCGCAGCGCCCGAAAGCCCTCCGTCGGCGCGAGCGCGCCCCCGTCGAGGGACCGCAGCGCGCGGGTCACGACCACCGCGTACCGGTGCGCGGGCTCGAGGCGCACCGCGGGCCGCACGATCAGGAGCTGGCGCTGGCCCTCGCTCGCCGTCGCGTCGAGCTCCGCGATGTGCGGCACGCGGCGGTTCGTGGCCATGTCCAGGAGCACCGTCGCGCTGCCGGGTTCGACGCTCGCCGCGATGCCGAGGGCGCCGGTGAGCGATGCCGGGTCGATGCGCCGCGGGAACCATGCCAGCGCGGGCGCCGCGGGGGAGAACCCGTCGAGGCGGTTCCACGGCGCGGGGTCGAGGGAGCCGTCGCCGGGCGCGCGCGTCGACGCGCTCACCGGCAGCGCGCGGCGGTCGAGCGCGAGGCGGTACCCCGTGTCCGCCAGAGGGTCGACGCGCGTGTAGTACATGCTGGGCCACGGGAGCGCGCAGGTCGCCTCGTCGCCCAGCGGGTTGCACGCCGAGCGATCGCCCTCCGCCGCGACGTCACCACGCACCGCGACGTCGCCGTTCACCGCGACGTCGCCCGCGCCCGCGTCGGGTGTGGGCGTCGCGCCGTGACACCCCGCGATCAGCGCGGCGCCGCACAGCGCGCGGGCGAACGGACCGGCGCGGCATGGCCGCGGAGGACGGTGTTTGTGAGGGTGGAGCATCGCGGAGGTCCCTCTCGCGGGGGTGTCGCCCGCGCGTGCATGACGGGTCACGGCCGGAAGCAGAAGGCGCCGGGGCCTCGGCGCAGCGGCAGATAGGGCCTCCAAGCGCCCCCATCGTCAAGGCCCGATAGCCCCCCCTGCGCCATCACCCACGCGTAATGGATAGCGATTTGGCGAAGCGCCAACGCGGGGCGGGTGACAGCCCACGAGCCCGTCTCAGGCGCTTCGCCAAGTCGCCGTTGAACGAAGCCGCGGAGCCAGCCGGGCGCTTCAGTCGGCTATGGGGAAATTGGACCGGGCGGCTGCCAGGAGGGGCCGTCGTCGCGATGCCGTCGGTCGCACGACGCGTGCTTTCGACGCGCTCGCGGCCTCGCGCGGGCTGGTGGCATCGCCCGAGGCCGGTCGAAGGACTCGCGGGGTCACCGCCTCGCCCTGCGCGCGCAGACGTCGCCATCGGGCGTCTCGCACACGAGCGCCGGGGAGCTCACCGCGAAGGTGTTCACGCCGCATCACGAGGTGTCCCATCCCGGTGCGTGCTGCGCCTCGTCGAGCGGTCGTCGGACCAGGCGCCCGACGTTGCAGCGCGCGCACCGTCCCGCGTCTACGCCCGTCAGCGCCAGCAACTGTTCAACCCACGTCGGGGGCAGCGGCTCGGCACCATCGGGCGTGATTCGCGACGGTTCGGTCGTAGGAGCCACGGGTGTCGAGGGCGTGAGCA
>CAIKNO010000563.1 GCA_903828805.1 uncultured Sandaracinus sp.
GCCTGGCGCTCTCGATGCACACGGCGCCAATCTCGGGACCGTGACCCGGACTTCGAAATAGCGAAACGCAGCGTCGGGGGATAGGCAGTCCAACGGCCTCAGCCCGTGCGCACCGCACTCGCGACGCGGGCTCCCCTCGGCGGCTGCGCACGCTCGCGGCGGTGCGTGGACACCCCGGCTGTTCGACGAAGAGGTTTGCTGTCCTGGCGTTCGACGCTGCCGACCGAGACGCTCAGCGCCTGGTCGCCGGGGACGAGCGCGAGGCTGGCGTCGGGGCCGGGCACGGCGGCATCGGCGCCGGGCATGGCGCTGTCAGGGCCGGGCATGGCGGCGTCAGTCGGTCGATCGGCGGGACCGCTCGAGACGCACGAGATCAGCAGCGCCGCGAGCACGCACCACAGCGAGGGCTTCACGGACGACATGGAAGTTGAATCCCGGGTATCGCGTCGACCTACGTGTGCGCCGCCGCGTCGAAACGACGCCGTGTTTTCGGCGGGTGAACGTAGGATGACGCGCGCGGCCACCACGCACGCTGAATCGCGACTCACGCAGGAAAACCCGCCTTGGATTTCGCCCTCGCCGCCGGCGACAAGAAGGACTTCGAAGACGCCTTTCGCCCGCCCTTCGATTGGTCGCGCCAACGCGAGGATGAGGCGCTGCGCGGGTGGCGGACACTCGACGCATCGCCGCGCGCCCTGCACCTGATGCACGGCACCGGCGCAGTGGCGATCTTCACGTGGAACGGAGACCGCGTCACCGCCGTCGCGCTGCTCGAAGGGGCGCAGGCCGAGGCCGTGGTGCGCCGCCTCGGTTTTCCGGCACCCGCGGAGCTGCAACGCCGGGTGCGGAAGGCGTTTCGCGCGGGGCGCCCCGTCGACGAGGCCGCGAAGGAGGCCTTCCGCCAGCCTGTCGCGCAGCTGCCGCCGCGCGACGCACTGCGCTGGTATCGGAGCCCGGAAGGCGCCCTCGTCGAGGTGCGGGTGGAGGACGGTCGCGTGACCGGCGTGGAGCTGCGCACCGGAGGCGCCGCGCTCGATCTGCTGCGGGCTGCCGCGAGCGACGAGCGTTGGGACGTCCCCGAGCAGCCGGGCCCGGCGCTGCTCGCGCGCACGCTCGCCGAGGTGCGCCTTTTCGTCGCGGTCGCCCGTGGGACGTGGGTCGAGGCGCGCACGGAGGGGGACTTGTACGTCGTGCTCGCGCACCTGCCGGAGGGACGGCGCCGAATCCGTTTCGCGGTGGCCGATCCCAGCGACGGGCCGGACACGGCGTTGGGCCCGGGGACGAGCCGCATCCTCGACCCGGCCGAGCTGCTCCTCTATGGCGAGCGCGTCGGGCGCGAGGCCTCGGCCGCTGCAGCCGCCCTCGGCGCAGCCCGCGTCCACGATCAGCTCCGACTCGCCGCAGCCGCCGTGCGCGAGGCGGCGCGCTTTGCGGGCCCGAGTGGCGCTCCGCCGCGCGAGTGCTTCCTCACCCCTGCGGCGCGCAGCCTGTTCGACCGCCAGCCCGCGCGCTTCACCCCCGGTGCGCTCCACGCGCAGGCCGCAGCGCTCGACGCGCAGGCCGACGCGCTTCGTGAGTCGGCCGACGCGCGGCCCGCACGCGGCTAGAGCGCGCGAAGCACGGCGACGGCACGCCCGATCAGCGCGTCGTCGATCGGCCACCCCGTGACGACCAGACCGAGCACGCGGTCATCGGCCCACGCGAGACGCACGGGCATCGGGAGCCCTGCCGCGCGGACGGCCGCGACGCGCTCGCCCTGCCGCGCGAGGGGCAACGCGACATCGGCTGACGTCGCCGAACCGTCGCCGCCGAGCAGGATCATCGGCTGCGTCTCGAGGCGCGGCACGGCCCCTCTTCCGACCCACGTGATCGGCTCTGCGGGCTTGCCATGTCGGCGTCGCCAGCCCGCCTGGATCCACACGCCGTCCGCCGTCTCCCAGCCCGCCTGACGGGCGGCGCCACCGAGCGACGCGCCCACGCGCGCAATCCGTTGCTCCGCCTGCGCGAGCGCGGGATTGGGCGCGAACAACCCGCGCAGGACGACCCACGCGACGCCCCCAACCCCCACCACCACGAGCACCGCGACCACGATCTGTGCGAGCAGCTGCGCCGTCATGATGCACCGGCAGCACATCGGAAGGCGAACACCCGCCGCCGCGGCACGGCGATGCCGACCTCGAAGTCGCAGGAGTGGCTCGGTGGACCCGCCATCGCCGTCGTCATGCTCGACCGCCTCGTGACCCACGCGTACAAGGTCAATCTCCCTGTGCTCCAAAGGGGAGAAATACCACGAACACAGAACGGGTCATCGGGCAGACCGCGGCGATCGGGGACGGCGCGAGGAACACGATGTCCGGCCACGAAGACCCGACGACCGTCCGGGGGTCTCACGGTGCGCGTTCCGCCAGCGGGCGCGTCGACCGTTGAGACACGCGATGAGAACGCGAAGCAGCCAACGTCCACACGAGGGAGCCGCATGAAGGGCGTCGTCTTCACCGAATTTCTCGACATGGTGCGCAACGTCCACTCCGAGGACATGCTCGATGCCGTCCTCGCCGACGCAGCGCCCCCAATGGCGGCGCGTACACGGCCGTCGGCACCTACGATCACGCCGAGATGGGCAATCTCGTGGTCGCGTACGCAAAGCATGCGCACACGACGACGTCCGACGCGCTGCGCGCGTTCGGCACGCATCTGCTCGGGCGCTTCCATGCGCGGTATCCGCAGTTCTTCGCCGTCGACGGCATCTTCACGTTTCTCGCGAACGTCGAAGCCGGTGAGAAAGGCCGACGCCATCCCGACCCCGCGGATCCTCCGCGCCGACGCGCCCTCAAGTTCAATGGTCATGGCACCTTCAACAACGATCGGCCGCCGATCCGCGGAGTGATCGGCCGCGAGTCGGGCAGACGTGTTTCTGCGCCAGACGTACCGGAGCACGCTCAAGGCGATCGAACCCGTCGTGCTTCGCGTGACCGCGCCAGGCACCGTTGGTGCACACCGACGAGTGGCACACGTACGACGTCCTGGCCGACCAGAACCGCCTGCGATTCTCTGTCAATCACAAGCGCAAGGAGTGGGCGCGCGACGACGACGGAGACGGCGTCCGCGAGGTCCACTCCAACACCATCGGCGGGCTTCTGGCTGGGCCTGCGAAACTACCTCCGGCCGTTCCGAGGTGTCAGCAAGTGGTGTCTCGACGTGTACCTCGCGTTCTAAGAGGGCATCCATAACTTCCGCTGCGCACCGGCGGCGACCACAGCGCGCCGAGAGAGGCGCCGTCGACGAGCGCACGGGCAGCGGCCGACCAGGACGCGAAGAGCGACGCGGTGGAAGAACGCGATGAACGCGGCCGCGTGGAGCGCGTCGACGCGAGGTGGTGGCGGAACGCGAGGGTTGCGGCCAAGAAGAGCGCTCGGCGCGAGGTGCGCGGCGGCGCACGTTCGCATCGTCTCGCCGACACCCCGCGACGCTACCACCGCCAC
>CAIKNO010000564.1 GCA_903828805.1 uncultured Sandaracinus sp.
CCTCACGTCGATGACCCACGCCTCGCCCCAGCCGCCCACGCGCCTCGTCGGCTCGACCTGGCAGGGCGCCGGCCGACGAGGATGGCGCCCGGTGGGCGTCCTCAGCCCCGGCCGAGCACCCGGTGCCGCAGCGAAGGGAGGCTCCCCCGGATCGACGTGACCACCGCGGGATCGACCCACGCCGACGCGACCCCTTCGCCCTCCCCGTGCTCGGCGAGGACCGTGCCCCACGGATCGCACACGAGCGCGTGTCCGTACGAGCGGCGGGTGCCGAAGTGCAGCCCCGTCTGCGCGGCGGCCAGGACGTAGCTCTGCGACTCGATGGCGCGGGCACGCAGCAGCACGTGCCAGTGATCCTTGCCGGTCGTGAGCGTGAACGCCGCCGGGACCGCGAGCGCTGTCGCGCCGAGATCCACGAGTCCCCGGTAGAGCTCGGGGAATCGCAGGTCGTAGCAGACGCTCAGGCCGAGCACGCCGAAGGGGGTCTCGGTCACGACGAGCGAGCGGCCCGGCTCGACCGTCGCGGACTCCTCGAGGCGCGTCCCGTCGGGCAGGTCCACGTCGAAGAGGTGGATCTTCCGGTAGATGGCCCGGACGGCCCCGTCGGCGCCGAGATGAACGCACGAGTTCAGGACCTTCTTCGGATCCGACGCCCGCTCCCAGAACCCGCCGAGCACGAGCTCGACGCCATGCGCACGCGCCAGCCGCGCCATCCGCGCGAGGATGGGTCCCCCCTCGGGGAGCGCCTCCGCGAGCGCGAATTTTCCCTGCTCCGGACCCAGGTACGCGAAGCACTCGGGCAACACCACGAGGCTCGCCCGCTCCTCGTCGGACGCCTGCGCGACGAAGCGCTCGACCTTGAGCAGATTGGCCTCGACATCGTCGGTCGAGGTCATCTGAACCACCGCCACCTTCGTGCGTGCGCCCCGCATGAATCCCGCTGCCTTCCGCCGCCCGCGCGCTCGCGGGGGCCTCGAGGTTTACCGCAAGGGCTTCGGGCAGGCGACCGGGGACGGTGGAGCGCAGCGCCTCCACACGCCCCCGACGACCATCCTCTACGGACGGAGAACGGCGTACGCGTGGGCCCAGTCGTTCCGGCGCATCCCCGGCGCGCACCACAGTTGACAGAGCGCCTCCACCGCATGCCCCGCAGCGCCCGAGCCCACATCCTCGACGTTCCAGCCGAGCTGCCCTGCGACCGTCGCGGCCACCGCCCTGGCGCCCTCATCGTCGCCGCAGATGAACATCGTCGGGGTCCCGCCGGGCAGCTTCGGATGCACCATCAGCCCCGCGCCCACCGAGTTGAAGAACTTCACGAACTTCGCCTGCGGGACCGCCGCCTGAAGCCGCTGCAGAAGCGACTCGTTCGCCGCGGTGAAGTACTGGAGGACGCCGTCCTTGGGGGCCACGTCCGCGATCGGGTTCGTCGTGTCGAGCACGACCTTGCCCGCGAGCAGGGGGGCGAGATCGCGCACGAGCGACTCAGCCACGCCGCCCTTCACCGCGAGGAGGACGACCTCGGCCTCCTCGGCGACCTCCGCGAAGGGGCCCTCGGCGACGCCGCTCGCCTTCGAGAACTCTGCGAGCTTGTCGCCTCCGCGGCTCCCGATCTTCACCGCGTGCCCCTCGGCCGCGAGTCCGCGCGCGAGGGTCTGTCCCACGTGACCTGAGCCGAGCACACCGATCTTCATTGCATCGTCCGTCTGCGAGGGTTCGTCTGACACGGCTGCCGGCGTCGTTCCCCGTCGGCTCCGGGCCCGGAGTATGAACCCCGAGAGGCCGATTGAACATGGCCTTCCCCACCCCGGGACGGGCCCCGTGGCCTCGGACCCGCGCGACGCGACCCCCGGAATCTCACCGGGGCCAGCGACGGTGCCGAGCCACGGACTCGACGAGGGCCTGGAGGCCTTGCGCGTCGAGCGCCGCAACCTCCGCCTCGCGCCCGTCGGACCAGCCGAGCCCGAGCCCCTCGGCGAGCGCGCGGAGCGCGGCGCGGAGCACCGCGTTGCCCTCTTCTCGGCCCTCTTCTCGGCCCTCTTCTCGGCCCTCTTCTCGGCCCTCTTCTCGGCCCTCTTCTCGGCCCTCTTCCCGGCCCTGCTCGAGGCCCAGTTCACGGCCCTCCGCGACGCCCAGTTCACGGCCCTCCGCGACGCCCCGCGCCAGCCCCTCGGCGCGGCTCTTCGCGAGGTACTCGCGAAACACCTCGCTCTTGAACTCGTAGTTCTCGATCCGCATCGTCCCCTCCCACATCTGCCGCGCGACGGGGCCCAGCCCGTCGAGCAGCGCGTCCAGCACCAGCG
>CAIKNO010000565.1 GCA_903828805.1 uncultured Sandaracinus sp.
CCGACGCTCCTCGCCTACGCAGGCCACCAGCGCTACGAGCCGCGCCCCTGCGCACCCTATCGCGGCAACGAGAAGGGACGGGTGGAGCGAGGGATCCGCGACATCCGCGAGAGCTTCATGCCCGCGCGCACCTGGAGCGACCTCGGGGACCTCAACCTCCAGGCCGCCGCGTGGTGCCGAAACGTGCGCGGCGCGCGGAAGAACCCCGAGGACAGGACCCTCACCGTCCTCTCCGCCTTCGCCGAGGAGCGGACGCGCCTCCGGGCCCTCCCGGACGACGCCTTCCCCGTGGAGGACCGGGTCGAGGTGAGGGTCGCGAAGACCCCCTACGCACGCTTCGACAGCAACGACTACAGCGTGCCCCACACCCGCGTGCGCCGGACCGTCACCGTCGTGGCTTCCCCCCACACCGTGCGTGTCCTCGACGGCCACGAGGAGATCGCGCGTCATACAAGGTGCTGGGGCAAGGGACGGGTCATCGAGGATCCCGCTCACATCGAGGCCCTCGTCACCGTGAAGGCCGAGGCGCGCGAGCAACGGGGCATGTCGCGACTCTTCACGGCGGCGCCCCCCGCGCGGGCGCTGATCTCCGCCCTCGCCGGACGTGGCGGCAACATCGCCGGGGCCGTCGCGCGGCTCGGCGAGCTCCTCGACGCCTTCGGCGCCGAGGCCTTGTCCGTCGCCATCCACGAGGCCCTCGCCGCCGACGCCCCCCACGTCGGTGCGGTCCGGCAGGTCCTCGACCGACGCCGCCAGGAGGCCCACCAGCCGCCGCCCATCGCCCTCACCCTGCCGGACGACCCGAGGGTGCGCGAGGTCGTCGTGGCCCCGCGCTCGCTGGGCGTCTACGACCAGCTCGGGGGAGCGCGCCGAGGTGACCGTGGATGAGCTCCGCCAGCGCCTCCGTACCCTCGGGCTTCTCGGCCTCGCCTCGCGCCTCGAGGAGCTCCGCGACGAACCCTGGCTGTCGCGAGTCATCCAGATCGAGACCGAGGAACGCCAGTTCCGCGGCCTCGACCGAAGGCTGAAGAACAGCCGCCTCGGGAAGTTCAAGCCCATGGCCGACTACGACTGGAAGTGGCCCACCTCGATCGACCGCGAGGCCATCGAGACCCTCTTTCGCCTCGCCTTCGCGGAGCAGGGCGCGAACGTCGTCCTCGTCGGGCCAAACGGTGTCGGAAAGACGATGATCGGGAAGAACCTCGCGCACGCCGTCATCAAGACCGGGAGGACGGCGAAGTTCACGACCGCGAGCGCCATGCTCAACGAACTCGTGGCGCAGGACGGCTCCGCTGCCCTCCAGCGGGCCTTCCGGCGCTACACCAGCCCCGGAGTGCTCGTGATCGACGAACTCGGCTACGTCGCCTACGGCAACCGCCACGCCGACGTCCTCTTCGAGGTCGTCAACCGCCGCTACGAGAGCGGTCGGCCCATGATCGTCACCACCAACCGCGCCTTCACCCAGTGGGGCGAGCTCTTCCCCAACGCCACCTGTGTCGTCCCCCTCGTCGACCGCCTCGTCCACCACTGCGAGATCGTACAGATCGAGGGCGATTCCTACCGGCTGAAGGAGGCCCGCGAACGGTCAGGGGCGTAGACGGTGAGCGCGTGGTCGCCGCCCACGACGGCGACCGCGCGCGTTGCTCGCCGCTCACGACGATCGGGTCGTTGCTTGCTCGCCGGAATGCGGCGGGGGGTGGGCGTCGGGAACAAACCAACTTGACGCTCTGCGATTCGAATGGACACCTCGCGTCCGTATGACATTTGAATCGGCGCCACCGAAGGGCCTCACGAGGGAGGAGATATTCGAAAGCAACATGCATCTACTAAGGCAGTTCCGTGAGCGCGAGGGCCACGCGAGTGTGCCTAAGCCGCACATAGAGGGCGGGATTGCGCTGGGGACGTGGGTTCAGGGGCTGCGGAGCCGCCGTCAGCATCTCCCCGAAGGTCGTTCCATCCAGCTTGCGGAGGTCGGTTTCGTCTGGGGTGCTCACGACGACCGCTTTCAGCAATACGTCGGCTTGCTGCAACAGTTCGTGTCGCGCGAGGGTCACCCTCGGGTGCCTGGCCGTTGGACTGAGGGGGGCCACCAGCTGGGTGCATGGGTGACGAAGACGCGCTCCCGCCGGGCTTTGCTATCCCCCGACCGCATCGCCCAACTCGACGCCCTCGGCTTCGTCTGGTCGGTCCGCCCCGCAACGTCGCGCCCCGCCAACCCGGCCCCGACCGCCACCTTTTCCCCCGACGCATCGGCGCCAACGTCCGACTCTCCCGACACGTCCTCCCCCGCGTCCGCACCACCCGACGCCCCCGAACCCGACCCCGCGACCTGATCCGCGACCACGCCCGCGTCGTCCCCGTCGCGCCCCCTCCCCCGCTCGCTTCTCTGTGTCTCTACGCCTCTGTGTGAGGCACGCCTTCGGCGATTCCCCCCTCACCCCCGCGCTCCCCAACCCCCCGCATCCCCGCCGCCTCCGCTTCATCCCCCAGCGCCACCCACTGCGCCAGCGCGAAC
>CAIKNO010000566.1 GCA_903828805.1 uncultured Sandaracinus sp.
CGCCGAGCGTGGCGTGCATCGGCTCGAGCAGCTCGACCGACTGCAGCGTGCCTCCGGACAAGGTGCACGACGTCGGGGCCACGGCGATCTCGTCGAGGGTCAGCGCGAGCTCGACGGCGAAGCGTTCGTCGCAGTGGATCCCGGCCCCTTCGAGGCGCCCGCGTGCGATGTGCGTCGCGACCGCGTGCCGTCCGAGCGCCAACCCGACGGCCGTGGCGCCGAGGGCCCCGAGTCCGGCGATCCCGAGGCCGAGGACGACGCAACCTATCCGTCGGGCGTTCATGTCCCCGCGAGCGCACCACCCGGGCGGGCCCGCGTCAAGCAAAGGCTCACGGGCGGCTGGCGTCTGGGCGTATGCTGCGGCTCCCTGATGGCTCGGAGGTCTTCGTGCGTCGCTTCACGACCTGGCTCGCGGTGTTGACGTCGATGACCCTCGCGGGCTGCCCCCGCCAGGACCTGCCCTTCGATGCGGGTCCGGAGCGCGACGCCGGCGCGGGCCCGCTCGACGCGGGCGCAGGTGAGGTCGACGCCGGCCCGGGCGCGCTCGACGCGGGCGGCCCCGAGGTCGATGGCGGTGGCGGTGGCGGCACCGATGCCGGAGCGGGCACGGACGCGGGCGTGTTGCCGCCCGGGGGCTCGACCCCAGCACCGGCGGCGGAGATCGTCCGCACCGGCACCGGCGGCGTCCTGCTGCGGGGCACCGTGCTCGCGCCGGGGGGACCGATCTCGCCCGGCGAGGTCCTCATCGTCGGCGACACCATCCGCTGCGTGGCCGCGAGCTGCGCCTCGGATCCGATGGCCGCGGGCGTCACCATCATCGACACCCACGGCACGATCTCGCCGGGGCTCATCGACGGGCACAACCACGCGACCTACGACTTCCTGCCGGAGTGGGTGCCCGACCCGCTGCGGATCTTCGGCAGCCGTTACGACTGGCGCTCCGATCCGATGTACCGCGAGCACGTGCGACCGGAGTCGGAGGGTGGCACGTCCTCGTCGTTCATCTGCCCGGCCACGAAGTGGGCGGAGCTCCGCTCGATCGTGCACGGCACCACGACGATGCAGGGGCAGTCGCCGAACCAGGCGTGCGTGAACCGCCTCGTGCGCAACGCCGATCACTCGCACGGCCTCGGCCCCGACCGGATGCAGACCACCATCTCCGGCCCGTGCGAGACCGCGCTCAACGACACGGCGCGCGCGACGCTGGTGTCGAACTTCGCCTCGGGCAGCACGACCCGCTACGCCATCCACATGGCCGAGGGCACGACGGGCACGACGATGACCACCAACGTGCTGCGCGAGTACGAGTGCTACGCCGGCTCGTTCCGGGCGACCACGTCGCTGCTCGCCGACGCGTCGGGCACCCCGTACGGCACGGGCCTCTTCATCCACGCGGTGGCGCTCACCGACGCCCAGCTGACCGAGGCCGCGGCGATGCGCGTCCACTTCGTGTGGTCGCCCTCGAGCAACATCCTGCTCTACGGCGCGACCGCACCGATCGGCCGCATGATCGAGCTCGGGCTGTCGATCGGCCTCGGCCCGGACTGGACCGTGTCCGGCTCCGACGAGATGCTGAGCGAGATGCGCTTCGCGCTCGATTGGGCGCAGACCGAGCGCCAGGCCGCCGTGACCCCCGAGCGGGTCTGGCGGATGGCGACCCTCGACGGCGCGGACGCGGTCGGCCTCGGTGCGTCGACAGGCCGCCTCGAGGCGGGGTACCGCGCCGACGTCGCAGTCTTCGGCCGCGTGGGCCGCGATCCCTACCAGGCCGTCGCCGACAGCCGCGCGGCGGACGTCCGGCTCGTCATGATCGACGGCGCCGCATACTACGGCGACCTCGCGCTCGAGGGCGCCACCGCGGTGAACGGCGACTGCGAGCCCCTCGATGCGTGTGGCGCCTCGAAGTTCCTGTGCGCGGCGAACACGCCCGGCTCGACCGGCGCGACGGCCCGCGCCGACGAGACCGTCGAGTCCATCCGGGGGCAGCTGCGCGCCCACCTCGCCGCGGGCTACACCGACTCCGCGGGCGCCATGCGCGCGTACGTCGTCGGCCCCGATCAGCTCCTCGACCTGGTGGACTGCTCGCTCTGAGCGCACGGGGCCGCGCCTGACCGACGTGTCCACGGCCCTGCCGATCCTGCGCGCCGAGGACGGCTTCGTCTTCCTCGACAAGCCGTCCGGGCTCTCGGTGCACCGGGGCTGGGACGCCTCGCGCGACACCGTGATGCATCGCATGCGCGACGCCCTCGGCCACCACGTCTACCCGGTGCACCGCCTCGACCGCGCGACGAGCGGCGTGCTCGTGCTCGCGCTCGACCCCGAGCGCGCGGGCGTTCTGGCGGCCGCGTTCCGCGACGGTCAGGTCGACAAGGAGTACCTCGCGCTGGTGCGCGGAACCCTCGACGGGCCGGGCCGCATCGACCACCCGCTCGCGCCGCCGGAGGGCGAGGGCGACAAGGTCCCGGCGCAGACCGACTACGCGCCCGTGGCGTGCGCCCGCGACCGCTACACGCTGGTCCGCGCGTGGCCACGCACGGGTCGGGGCCACCAGATTCGCAGGCATTTCCGTCACCTTCGACGCCCCCTGCTCGGCGACACGACGTACGGCGACGGCAAGGAGAACCGCGCGATGCGGCAGGGGGTGGGCCTCCACCGGCTCGCGCTCCACGCGCTCGGCCTCGCGCTCCCGCACCCGCTCACCGGGGTCCGCGTGCAGGCGCAGTCCACTCTACCGCCAGATCTGCTCGAGCCGCTCGTGCGCCTCGGCTTCGACCGCGGGCTGCTCGAGTCGCTCGCGCCGTGGCCTTCGGACGGTTGAGCGCGTCCTGCCGCGGACGCTTCAGGCCTCGTCGCGCTCCTCGTCTCGCTCGCGCTTCGGCGCCTCCACGTCGGTGATCGAGGCCTCGGCCAGCAGGAGGGTCCCGGCGACCGACACCGCGTTCTCGAGCGCGACCCGCACGACCTTCAACGGGTCCACGATCCCCGCGGCCAGGAGGTCACCGTAGACGAGCGTCGCGGCGTCGAGCCCGAATCCTCCGCTCCCGCCGAGCACCCGATCGACCGCGACGCCCGCATCGATCCCCGAATTCTCGGCGATCTGCCGCAGCGGCACCGCGAGGGCCGAGGCCACGATCCGCGCGCCGGTGCGCTGGTCCCCGGAGAGGGCTTCCTCGGCGCGGTGAACCGCCTCGATGGCCCGCGCCAGGGCGACGCCGCCGCCGGCCACGATGCCCTCCGCGATCGCGGCCTGGGTCGCATGGATGGCGTCCTCGACGGCCTCCTTGCGCTGCTTCATCTCGGCCTCCGAGGGCGCCCCGACCCGCACGAC
>CAIKNO010000567.1 GCA_903828805.1 uncultured Sandaracinus sp.
CTCGCCCCGTCGCGCGCTCGGCTCATCGCTTGCGCCGGCTGAGCCACATGGCCTGCACGGTGTGGCCGCCGCCCCAGCCCAGCGCCAGCACGAAGAACGCGGCGCTCGCGGCCCAGCTGTGGCTCGCGCCGAGCAGCGCACTGCCGATCAAGAGCGAGCCGACCACGAAGCCGCTGTAGATGCGGCGACCCGCGACGTCGAACACCTGACTGAGCGCCGGCTCGCGCACGCGGATCTCGAGGCGTCCCTTGCGGAGGTCCTCGAGGATCTCCTGGGCCTGGACCGGGAAATCCGTCGCGGCCGAGGACATCCGGGCGGCGCTGCGCAGCAGCTCGGGCACGAGGCGCTCGGGCGAATACCGGCTCGCCATGAGCCGGAGGAAGTACGGCCTCATCTCGCCATAGAGATCGAACTGCGGGGAGATCTCCTTGCCGACCCCCTCGACCGTCATGATCGCCTTGCCGACGAGCAGGAAGTCGGGCGGGATCTCGAGGCCGTACTTCGTCGCACCGCCGACCAGGTCGCGGATCAGCCCGCTGACCTCGATGTCGGCGAGCGGCTTACCAAGGTACCGCTCGGCGAGGACGCCGACCTCCGCCTCGAAGGCGCCGCGGTCGATCTTGCGGGTCGGCGTGCCGATCGCGTAGAGCGCGTCCGCGATGCCGCGGTAGTCCTCCTGCACGGCAGCGACCATCAGATCGATGGTCTTGTCGCGAAGCTGTGGCGTCAGGCGCCCGACGAGGCCGAGGTCGATGAGCCCGATGACGGGCGCATCGGCCTTGCCCATCAGGATGACGTTGCCCGGATGTGGATCGGCGTGGAAGAAGCCGTCCTCGAACACCGACTTGATGATGATGCCGAGGGTGGCGCGGGTGATCTTCTCGGGGTCGAACCCCGAGTCCACGGCCGCGTAGACCTTCTGTCCATCGAAGAACTCGAGGGTCAGCACGCGCTTGGCCGACCACTTCCGGTGGACGCGTGGGAAGCGGACCTCCGGGTGCCCCTCGAAGTTCTTCGCAAAGCGGATCGCGTGCTCGGCCTCGAGGGTGAAATCGAGCTCGGCGCTGATCGAACGGTCGAACTCGGCCACGAGCTTGACCGGCGAATAGATGCGCGAGTCCGGCACGGATCGCTCGACCGTCTGCGCGATGAGGTAGAGCAGCTCGACGTCGCGCTCGATGATCGACTTGATCCCCGGGCGCTGAACCTTGACCACGACCTCGTGCTCGACCCCGTCGTCGCCGCGGACGCGCGCCCGGTGGACCTGTCCGACGGAAGCCGACGCCAGCGGCTCGGGATCGAGCCACTCGAACAGCGACTCGATCGACCCGCCGAGTTCGCTCTCGATCTGCTGCTGAATCTGTTCGAATTCCACCGGCGGCACGCGGTCCTGGAGCTTCTTGAGCTCGCGCACCACGTCGAGAGGGATGAGGTCCGGACGGGTCGAGGCGATCTGACCGAGCTTCACGAAGCTCGGTCCGAGGTCCTGGATGACCAGCCGCACGCGCTCACCGACGCTCTGGGTCGCTCGGGCCTCGGAGCTGCCGCTCACGAGGGCGCCGAGAGGCGTGCGGGCGAGGACCTCGCCGAAGCCGTGCCGGACCAGCACGCCCACGATCTGCCGGAGGCGCTCGAGATCTCGGACCGCCGAGAACAGGGTCGGTGCAGCCATGCAGAGCCGACCCTAGCACGCACGCTTGGTCCGCCGTCGGCGTGAGGTCGTGCGGTCGGGACGACGCCCCGCTCCCCGCGGACCCGCCGGGTCGCGCGAGACAGGGAGGTGCGCCCCCGGTACCCTCGGGCGATGCATCCGCCCGGCCGCCTCCGAGACCACGACCCACGCGATCCCAGGGCACGCCTCGAACGGCGGACCTCGAGGCTGTCGGCCCTCATCGCCACCTGCGCCGCCCTCGGTTGCCAGCCGAGCACGCCGTCGGACCCACCGCAGGACGGCGGCGAGCGCCGAGGCGACGCCGCGACCTTCGATGCCGGCCCTGCGGGCGATGCCGCGGCGGTCGATGCCGGCCCTGCGGGCGATGCCGCGACCTTCGATGCCGGCGGCCTCGAGGACGCAGGCTCGGCGGACGCCTCGGTGTCGAGCGACGCGGCCGTCTCGGAGGACGGAGGCGACGCAGCCGACGCAGGCCCCCCGAGCGACTGGAGGTGGGTGCCGGTCGAAGGCACGAGGTGCGGCAACGGCACGCCCGCCGGGTTCGGGGTTCGCGCCGGCCGCGCGGGCGATCGAAGGGTGGCGCTCTTCGTCATGGGGGGCGGCGCATGCTTCGACGCGGCCACGTGCTTCGGCCCCGCGGTGCTTCGCGCCGTCCACGTCGATGACATGTGGCCCTACAGCGAGGCGACCCTCCGGGCCGACCTCGCGCCCGTGCTCGCGTCGGGACTGATGGACCGAGAGCCCGACAGCGTCTTCCGGGACGCGACGATGGTGTTCGTGCCGTACTGCACAGGCGATCTGCATGCGGGACACCGCACGGCGACGTACGAGGTGTTCGGCATCCCTCGGACGGTGCATCACGTCGGCGCGGACAACATGCAGGCGATCCTCGCCACCCTCGCCACGCAGCTGCCCGACACCGAGCGAATCTTCGCCGTGGGCTTCAGCGCCGGAGGCTACGGGGCGCTCTTCAACGCGCCTGCGATCCGCGACGCGTTCCCCGCCTCTCGGCTCGACGTGATCTCGGACGGCGGGATCCTCATCACCCCCGCGGGCGGGCGGGCGGCGGTCTTCGCGCGCACCTGGGACATGCGCTTTCCCGTCGACTGCCCCACCTGCGAGACCCGATGGGAAGACTACGCAGGGTGGCTCACGACGCGGCTCGGCCCCGCCGGTCGCCACGGTCTGGTGACGTTTTCGAACGACGCCGTCATCGGGGCCTTCTTCGCGTTCCCGGCCGTGGACGTCAGGGCGCCCATCGCCGCGCTCCTCACGGCGGGCTACACCGCCTCGCCCCGCGCGGCCGCGTTCGTGCTGCCAGGCACCGGGCACGTGGCCCTCGACCGGTACCGCACCATCGCGGCGTCCGACGGCACGCGCATCGAGGGATGGGTGCGTGCGTGGGCCGGCGACGACGCGTCGTGGGCGACCGTGAACCCTTGAGCGGGATCGCGCGGCGCATCCCCTCGGACACGCCGCGCAGACCATTCCCGCCGACCGTCACGGACAGGTCGCGGCGACCGTGAACGTTCGGGTCGTGTCGTTGAAGATCCCGGGTACCTGTGCACCGTCGGCGCCGACCAGCTGCAGTCGAAGCGAGTGCGCCCCCTCCGCGAGGTGCTCGAGGTGGTGCGGCACCCAGCGCGTGATGTCTCCGACCTGTTCGTCGAGCGTCCATCGCACCCGATGCTGATCGGGCGCGAGGGTGGCATTCGAGACGAAGAAATCGAGAAGCACGGGCGCGCCCGCAGGGTTGCAGCCCTTGGGACGCGAGAACGTCAGGAGCGGTGCGGACGGATCGAACGCGAACCCCTCGGTGCGCGTGCGGTACGAGAACACGACGGTCGCGAACGCCCCTGCATCCTTCACCGACTCGTGGTGCCCGCGGCTCGGGAACGCCCGCAGCACGTGGGTCCCCTCGGCCAGCGGATGCCCGAGGCTCTGCTGCGCGAGCGCCACGAGGTCGATCGGCGCCGACGCATCGCGGATCGCCACATAAGGCTCGTTGTCCAGGATGAGGTGCACGTGCGGCCCCGTGGGCGCCGCGAGGGGCCAGCCTGAGAGCTGCAGGCGCACCTCCACGCCGCCGCTGCGGATCAGCTGATCGGGCCGAGGCGCGACGATCCTGAGGGTCGGCATCGCCCCCTCGAGGGCGCCGTTCTCGCCTTCGACGACCATCGGTGGCGGCGGCGTGCTCGGCACCGCCGCGACGTCTCCCTCGCCCGCGGACACTCCGTCCGCGCCCGCCGCGCCGTGCCCGCCCTCGTGCGCGAGACCCATCTCGTCGGCGCTGCAATCGGTCGCCACCGGGCTCGGCATCTCCGCGCGCGTGGCACTTCCGCCGCACCCCACGAGCGCCCCGAACAGCGCCCATCGGTGCCATCCGCTCCGCGCGATTCGACCCGCTCCCCGCATCTCGGTTCGGTTCATCGACTCGGCTCCTCGGGCTCAGACGAAGAAGTCGGGAAGGAGATCGGCCTCGGGATCGATCGCGTACTCCGAGAGATCCGTCTTGCCGATCGTGGCGAGCACCTCGTCGTCGACGAAGAACTGACCCGTGTGCGCGCGGCTGGGGCGCGTGAGGATGACGTGGGCCGCGTCCGCCATGATCTCCGGCTTGCGCGAGCCGCGCATCGAGGCCTCGCCGCCGAGCAGGTTCTGCACCGCCGCCGTCGCGATCGCCGTGCGCGGCCACAACGCGTTGAACGCGATGCCCTCGTGGGCGAACTCCCCGGCCATGCCGAGCACGCACATGCTCATGCCGAACTTCGCCATGGTGTAGGCCACATGGGGCGCAAACCAGCGCGTCTCCATGTTCAGCGGCGGCGAGAGGTTGAGCACGTGCGGGTTCTCCGCCTTGCGGAGGTGCGGGATGCACGCTTGCGAGCAGACGAAGGTGCCGCGCGTGTTGATCTGGTGCATCAGATCGTAGCGCTTCATCGGCGTCTCGAGCGTGCCGGTCAGCGAGATGGCGCTCGCGTTGTTCACCAGGATGTCGATGCCACCGAACGTGTCGACGGCACGCGCGACGGCCGCCGCCACGGCGTTCTCGTCGCGGATGTCGCAGGCCACCGCCAGCGCGCGCCCCCCGGCCTGCTCGATCTCCGCCGCGGCGGAGAAGATGGTCCCGGGCAGCTTGGGATGCGGCTCGGTGGTCTTCGCGACCACGACCACGTTCGCGCCGTCCCGCGCCGCGCGAAGGCCGATCGCCAAACCGATGCCGCGGCTCGCGCCGGTGATGAAGAGGGTCTTGCCCTTGAGATCCGCCATTCGTTCCTCCATGCCCTTCGACCGTCGAGGACCGGCACCCTATCACGCGTCGCCTATTTACTTGGTCGAAACAAGAGCGAAACAATGCACGGATACATCCGACCCAGACGGAGCGTGCGATGAAGAAGATCGAGGCGATCATCAAGCCCTTCAAGCTCGACGAAGTGAAGGACGCCCTGGCCGAGGTCGGGGTGAAGGGGATGACCGTCACCGAGGTGAAGGGGTTCGGCCGGACGGGCGGCAAGCGCGAGGTCTATCGCGGGTCGGCGTACGTGGTCGACTTCGTCCCCAAGGTGAAGGTCGAGGTGGTCGTTCCCGACGCCCTCGCCGCCGCCGTGCTCGAAGCCATCGAGCGCGCCGCGAAGACGGGCCGGATCGGGGACGGGAAGATCTTCGTCGTCCACGTCGAGGAGGCGGTCCGGATCCGGACCGGCGAACGCGGCGACGACGCCGTCTGATTCACCTCGGCACCCGGCCCCCTTGGGGCGTGCGCCCCGCGCCGCTCGTCGGGGTCGCCGAGGCGGTGTTTGACGGCCCGTTCGGCCCTCGTCTACGCTCCCCCCGAGCAGCGCGGCGCCTTGCTCGCTCCTTCGGCCGAACCGTAGACCAGCCCCACATGAAAGCCACGCGCCTCGCCGCCGAGACCCTGCGCGTTCTGCCGCGAAAGCGGCTGAGCAAGATGTTCGGCGTGGCCGCTGCGGCACGCGTTCCCGCGGCGATGCTCGCGCGCGCGATCGACGTGTACGTCCGCGCGTACGACGTCGACCTGACGGAGTGCGACATGCCCCCCGGAGGGTGGCCGACGTTCAACGCGTTCTTCACCCGTGCGCTCCGCGACGGCCTTCGGCCGATCGACGACGATCCGGACATCCTGGTGTCGCCCGCGGACGGGCGCGTCGAGGACTCCGGCCCGATCGATGCGAACGCCGCATTCCTGGTGAAGGGAAAGCGCTACGAGGTCGGCGAACTCCTCGGTGACCCGGCCGACGCAGCCCGCTTCGAGGGCGGGAGGTTCGCCATCGTGTATCTCTCGCCGCGGGACTACCATCGGGTGCACGCGGCGGTCGAGGGCGAGGTGCATACGGTCCGGCACGTGGGAGGGACGCTCTTCCCGGTGAACCGGATCGGCCTCGAGCACATCGCCGGACTCTTCGCCAAGAACGAGCGCGTCGCGGTCTTTCAGACGAGCCCGACCCACGGCGAGGTGGCCACGATCCTGGTGGGCGCCATCGTCGTCGGAGGGATCAAGCTCCGCTTCGAGCCGAGCCTCCGCACGAACTCGGGCCCGGGTCGCGGGACGATCCGCTACGTCGCAGGCCTGCGGCCGTTTCTGCGTCGCGGCGAGGAGCTGGGGCGGTTCGAGCTCGGCTCCACCGTCATCGTCCTGACCACCAAGGAATCCGCGGTGGAGTTCAGCTTCGAGGCGGGCCGGTCCGTCAAGGTGGGAGAAGCCCTCGCGCGTGCGCACCACGCGGAGTCCTCCGCGAATTCGAGGGGCGCATGAACGACAGCACGAACGGTCACGGCGGCTCCGACGGACGGGACTCCGCACCGGCAGCGCGCGAAGGTTCGACGGCGCGGGTCGCGCGAAGGCGCTCCCTGCGTGTGCCGGTCGACGACGTCCCGCGAAGCTCGCCCTCCCTGACGCTGCCGATCGCGCAGCCGACGTCCGCCCCTTCGATGCAGCCCGTCATCGCCCCGTCGGTCGATGGCACGCCTGGTCGACCGGCGGAACCCTCGGGCCCGGAGGCGCTCCTGGCCAGCCTGACCTCCACGGGTTCGATGGACCTCGAGCCCTTGGTGCTCCTGGACGACGACCTCCAGCCCATCGCTCCCGCGCCGACGTCGAGGACCGAGATCGAGCGAACCACGCTGACAGAGGTCACCTTGCCGGCGCCCGGGAAGCTGCCCTCCGGCGCGGAGTTGTTCGGGAACGCGTCGAGTCAAGGCGCGATCCCCCAGTTCTCCTCTGGCCGACGCGCGGCACACGCCGTGGGCGAACGAGCGGACATCGAGCCGTCCGGCCCGAGCATCGAGGTGGACTCGGACCTGGGCGACATTGCGGTCGAACTCGGCGCGCCGATGGATGACACGCGGCAGACCGACACCGCGCTCGTCGCCGAGCCGACGAAGGTCGACGCAGTGAACGTGAGCGACGAGGTCGGAACGCCGTCGGTGGCGGACCGAACGTCGTCGACGTCCCCAGGCCGGCGACCATCGATGCCGCCGCCCCGGATGGCTCCGCGCAGCGCGCCGCCACCCCCGCCTCGCACCGCACCCTCGACCGCCGCGGTCGAGGCGCTCGGTCCCGCCGGCGCAGACCCGTCCGGCCTCGAGCCGCTCGAGACGACGAGGATGGACCCCGCCCCCGTGCACGCCGGGCCGGCCGTGCTCGTGATGCGGACCGTCGTGCTCGCCGCTGCCGACTCCCCCCTCGCACCGTCCAACCCCGAGCCTCGCGAGGCCGATCCAGGGGTCGCTTCAGCGCCCTACGGATCCCACGAAGCCGCCACCGAAGGGGACGCCGCCACCTGGCCTCGCCCGACGACCGATGAGGCCATCATCTTTGCCTCGTTCCCTTCGGACGAGGAACACTCGCCCTCGCCCGAGAGCGCGGTGTCGGCGCCCGCCGAACCAGAGCCGGACACGCGAACCGACGGCTCGATGTCCGCGGGCGACGAACTCGGCATCGGGATCGACGTCGAGGACCCGCCCGTTGCGCCGAGGCCGGCGGCGGAAGCCCATCGCCTCGAGGGCGAGGAAGAACTCGCGGCCGACGAGCTCGAGGTCGAACCGGTGGCCTCACGGGCCTCGCTGTCGGCCCCACCGCCGCCACCCGACAAGCCACTGCCGCGCGTGTCGGCTCCGCCCGCTCCACCCGCAACGGTCGCGCGTTCCGGGGCTTCACCCGCGCAGCCCGTGCAAACGCAGCCCTCCCCGGCGTCGCCCGCGACTTCGAACGAGCCCGCCAAGGACAAACGCTCTCGCAAGAAGGCGCAGTGGTGGGAGGAGCTCTTCGACGGCGAATACCTGCGCACGGTGCCGCCACCCCGCCCCCGGGAGGTCCTGGTTCAGTGTGACTTCATCGAGGCCCGCCTCGGATTGGCGAAGGGCGCCGCGATCCTCGATGTCGGCTGCGGGCTTGGGCTGCACGCGATCGAGTTGACTCGCCGGGGCTACCGAGTGGTCGGCCTCGACCTGTCCCTGCCGATGCTCTCGCGCGCAGCGGACGAGTCTCAGGACCAGGAGATCCCGGTCGAGTTCCTGCACGCCGACATGCGGGAGATGAACTTCGACGGCGCCTTCGACGCGGTCCTCTGCTGGGGTACGACGTTCGGCTATTTCGACGACGATCAGAACCGGCAGGTGATCGAGCGCCTCTACCGGGCCCTGAAGCCCAAGGGCCTCCTCATGCTGGACGTCGTGAACCGCGACTTCGTCCTGCGCTCGCAGCCGAATCTCGTCTGGTTCGAAGGCGATGGGTGCGTGGTGATGGAGGAGACCCAGATCAACTTCATCACGTCGAGACTCACGGTGAAGCGCACCGCGATCCTCGACGACGGACGTCAGCGCGACAATCAGTACTCGCTTCGGCTCTACTCGCTCCACGAGCTCGGGCAGGTGCTGCACCTGCGTGGGTTTCGAGTCGTCGAGGTGTCCGGCCGTGAGTCCACCCCGGGCGTCTTCTTCGGCGCAGACTCGCCGCGGCTCTTGATCGTGGCCGAGAGGAGGCTCCAGCAAGCCGCGCCGCCCGCCCCCCCGCGACGGGAGGGAGAGGGCCCCGGCAGCGGCGAGTTGACCTCGCCCGGAACCGAATCGGCCTCGGGTCTCGCGGTCGACGTGCAGGTCCGCGAGGGTCTGTGAGCTGCGGGGTGCGGGCGCCGGGCGTGAGGCGCCGCCCCCTCCTCACTCCTGCCTGTGGGCCGTGAGCTCGTAGCGGGCCGTGCAAGGCAGGGTCGGAAAGCTTCCCCCTTGCACCAGCAGCAGCGCGCTGCAGTCCGACCCCAGCACGGGAACGAGTTCGATGCGGCTCGAGGCCTGAAACGAGAAGGGGCGATCCACGCCGGCGTCCGCCCTCCCGGCGTCGCTCGGCGCGACGGCGCCGTCCGCCTCGAAACCTCCGTCGTCTGAAGCGCCGGCCGCGTCCTCGACGTCGGCGTCGTGGACGATCGCCGCGTCGGAGAGACCCCCGTCCAGAAGGGTCTCCGACGACAAGCGGCCCTCGACGGTCTCGACCTGCTGCAGCGAGCATCCCCGAACCATCGCGGCGGGATCGGCGGGCCACGCCGGAACGACGGTCTCGGTCCGCAGTCGGAACGCCCCATCCGAGGCCACCGTGCCGAACGCCGGCGCCCCGTCGGGGACGCGCCACGTGAGCGTGCCCCGGTCACGTCGAAGCGCGACCCGGAACTGCAATGGGTTCCGGGGAGACAGGCCCGGCGCACAGCCGTTTTCCACCAGCACGCCATCGACGACGAAGAGGCCGAGGTCCTCGCCGGTGAGAGGAACCGGACGGCACCCCGCGGCGAAGGCCGAGAGGATCACCCCCCCGGCCCACACGGCGCGTCGTGCGCCGCCGCCACGGAACCATCGGCGAGCCGACGTGTCAGCCACGGGGCATCCCGAACCAGCCCACGTCAGCGGCCTCGGCGGCGACGAGCATCGGGCTCGGGCGTCTCCACCGGCGGCGCCCCCTCTTCGGGACAGCCATTCTCGTCCTCGAAGCCGTCTGCATCCTCGGCCTGATCGGGGCATTCGTCGGTGTCGTCGGGCACACCGTCACCGTCGAAGTCGACCTCCGGGCAACCATCTTCGTCCCCGAAACCGTCGGTGTCCTCGGCCTCGTCGGGACATTGATCGACCGCATCGGCAATGTGGTCGTGATCGCGATCGTCGTCGGGGCAACCGTCTTCGTCGTTGTCCCCGTCCATGTCCTCGGGTGCCGTGGGGCACGAATCGTAGCCGTCCTGGATTCCGTCGCCGTCGTTGTCGAGGTCGGGGCAACCATCGTCGTCCGCCTCGCCGTCGACGTCCTCGGCCTGATCGGGGCAGGGATCGTCAGCATCGAGCCGGCCATCGCGATCGTTGTCAGCCTCCGGACAGCCGTCGTCGTCGTTCCAGCCGTCGACGTCTTCCGCCTCGGCGACGCAGCCGTCGACCGCGTCCTGGATCCCATCGCCATCGGTGTCCGCGCGGACCGGAGCCCATGCGAATCCGCCGAGCACCCGGAACATCGGCACGCCGAGCCCGGCCACCAGACCCGCGCCTCCTGCGAGGTCGAGCACCACGTCCTCGATCCGGAAGCGGGCCCCGAGGCGAGCTTCGAGTGGATTCTCGTCGACACGCGACGAGAACGCGGTCGCGCCGACGACCTCGCCGAGCACGCTCACGAGCGGCGTGATGTCGTAGCCGAGCGCCGCGCCGTAGGTGAACTGAGAGCCCGACGTCGTGGAGAAGAGTCGATCCCCGTCCCGCCAGACGCCTCCGGCCTGCACGGCCGCGCGGAATCCCGAACGCGCGATCTCGGCGACCGCATGACCGCCGAACGTCGGGTCCTGGTCGCCGACGTATCGACCGCCGGCGATGAGCTGCCCCACAGGGGCGGTGCCCCATGCCACCGCACCGAGGCGGAAGCCGCTCGACGCGTCCTCGAACAGACCGACCTTCAGGTGCAAGCGCGGGTCGGCGAGGCTCGCCGCCGAACCGCCCGAGAGGAGATTCCCCGGCCCATTCGGGTTTGCGAAGGCTTCCCCCTCCGTCCACACGACGGGGAGGATCAATCCGATCTGAACGCGGTGCGAGAGGGCGAGGCTGCCCCACACGTGCGCGGCCGCGGTGTAGCGGACGATCTGCGTCGCGGCGCCGGTCGCCTCGCAGTTGGCGCCCGCGGCATCACAGGACGCGTTGTAGAGCGTGAACGGCTGGTGGGCGTAGTCGAACTGAACGCCCGCTGCGCCGTCGAGCGCGCCCCGCACCACCGCCCCATCGACCTGGAAGTAGTTGTTCGGTCCTGGGCTCAACGCATACCGCAGGACGCTGAACTCCCCGAGGGGCGGCGCTTCCTGGGCTGTGGCCACCGCGCCCGACCACGAGCACACGACGATGGAGAGCAG
>CAIKNO010000568.1 GCA_903828805.1 uncultured Sandaracinus sp.
CCTCGGTGCCGCGCGCACGCGCGCCGACGACCCGGCCTACGTGCACGTGGTGCGCGGCGGCGAGACGCTCGCGTCGATCGCCCAGCGGCACTACGGCAACCCCCGGCGCGAGAGCGTGCTGGTCGCCGAGAACGGACTCGACACCCAGGGCGGCGCCTCGATCGTGGTCGGCCTCCGCCTGGTGGTGCCGACCGTGGGCTACCACCGCGTGCGGGCCGGCGAGACCTGGGCCGAGATCGCCCAGGAACACTACGGCGACGTGGCGCGCTCGTACGCGCTGCAGGAGGCGAACCCCACCGTCGAGGCGGCGCAGCCTCCGGAAGGGGCCGAGCTCCTCGTGCCCTACCCCCTCCGCCACGTCGCGGCGCAGAGCGACACCCTCGAGCGCATCTCCGAGCTCTATTACGGCACCGCCGAACGGGCGCGGGACCTGCGTCGGTTCAACGACCTGACGGCCGACAGGCTCCAGCGAGGGCAGGTGATCCTCGTGCCGCTGCCGGACCTGCTCCTCAGCGAGGAGGGCCGCGCCAGGGTCGCCTCGGCCACCGGGACCCCGCCCGCGGGCGGCGAGGTCCGGGCGCTGCAGGCGCGCATCGAGACCCAGCTGCCCGGTCTGCTCGAGCATCTGCGGCGGGGTCGTTACACCGAGACCGTCGCGCTCGGCAACCGCTTGCTCGGGCGCGACGAGCTGACCGGCAATCAGATCGTCACCATCGAACGTGCACTCGCCGTCGCGTACGTCGCGCTCGCCCGCGACGACCTCGCCACGCGGGCGTTCGCGGAGGCGCTGACCCGTCAGCCCGACCTCGAGCTCGACTCGCGGCGCACGTCGCCGACCGTGTTGCGGGCCTTCGAGCGGGCGCGCGCGCAGCGCGCTGCGATGCCCGCACAGGGGGACGCCGCGCAGGCCGGCGCTGCACCGGTCGACGCCGTGCGCTGACGGGCCACGCGCCCCGAGAGACCCGGCAGCGCGCGGCAGCGCGCCCCGCGGCCAGGCCGCCGGCTCAGCGACGGGGCTTCCGGGGCGCGGCCTCGGACGGGGCGCCACCGGCCGGAGCGGCGTCGTCGAGCGGCGCGTAACTCGACGGAACGCCGAGGCGCATCAGCGTCGAGGGGTGGGCGCGGTGGGCCTTTCGGGCCTGGAAATACGCGAAGGCCGCGACGGGCACGATCGCGAGCGAGATCAGCTGCGAGGTCGAGAAGCCGAACGCCTGACCGCGCTCGGGGTCGTCCCTCCAGTACTCGATCGCGAAGCGGAAGAGGCCATACGCCATCGCGAGCGAGAGCAGCACCTGCCCGCGGAACGCGCGGCGCCGCCACATCACGAGCGTCACCGCGAGGAGCACGAAGCCCGCGAGCGACTCGTAGAGCTGGGTCGGATGGACGGGGAAGGAATGCGACGCCGAGAAGTCGAGGCCGTAGTCCGCCACGTGGTGGCTCCACGCCGGCGAGCCCGCGTGGTCCGCCCAGTGCGGGAAGGTCCCGATGCTGCGCAGCCAGGACGGCGCGTCGTCGTCGAGGCGCGCGCCGAAATCACATCCGTAGAGGTAACAACCGATGCGCGTCAGCGCGAGCCCCAGGGCCAGCGTCGGCGCCGTCACGTCCGCGAAGCCGAGGAACGACACCCGCTTGCGCCGCAGGTACGCCAGCGCGCCGAAGAAGCCGCCGAGGAAGCCGCCGTAGGCGACCAGCCCGCCCCGGCGAAGCGCGAGCAGGTCGGTGATCGAATCGAACTCGTAGGGGTTCGTCGCCACGTAGAGCGCCCGGGCTCCGACGATGGCCGACACCGCCGCGGCGATGAACGCGTTGGCGAGCAGCTCGCGGTCGAAACCGTCCCGCGACCCGAGCCACATGACGACGTGCCACGCGACGATCATCGAGGTCCCGAGCATCACGCCGTACGAGTAGATGGGGACGGGGCCCCACGGCATCGGGAGCTCGAGCAGGATCGGGTGCATCGGCGGGCACTCTCCCCAACGAGATCCCCTGCGTCAAGCGCGCGCGCCGCGCGGACGGCTGCGGCCCGTGACCCCACGTCGGGCCGCATCCCGTCCTCGAACGCGCCCTGCGGAAGCCCGCGAACGCGCCCCGCACCGACCTTGCCCCGCCCTCGGATCGGAACCAGATTCGCTGCGCTCGCAAGCATCCCGGCGCCACGCCCGCGGTGCGAAGGGCCCACGAGAGGTATCGATGTCGAACGACCGCGACGGGCACGACGCCCCCGCCCTTCTTCCGCCCGCCACACCGCTCGCCCGGCGCCTCGCCGCGCTGACCGCCCTGCTGGTGCTCGGTGGCCTGGGGCTCTTGCTGTGGCTGCGGCTCCGCGAGGCGTCCGCCGAACAAGCCCGGCTCGAGGCGGCCCGCGTCGAGTCGGCCGCACACGCCGACGACGCCGCCTCGCTCGAGGTCGTCCGACCCGTCGAGACGACTTACACCCCGACGGTCGTGCTGCAGGGCACCCTCGAGCCGGTGCAGGCCGCGGACGTGGGCTTCGAGGTCCCGGGCCGCATCGCCCGCGTCGACGTCGAGCTCGGGCAGCACGTGGAGACCGGCCAGGCGCTCGCGTCCCTCGACCGCGCGAGCGTCGGCGCGCAGACGGCGCAGACCGACGCGGCCATCGCCGTCGCGCAGGCGAACGTCGACATGCTGCGCGACCGCGTGGCGCTGCTCGAGACGTTGACGCAGAGCGGGGCCGCGCCGGAGCGGGAGTTGACGATGGCCCGGCAGCAGCTGGCGGTCGCCGAGGCGCAGCTCGGGCAGGCCCGGGCCAGCCTGCGCAGCGTCCAGACCGTGAGCGCCGACCACGTGCTCCGCGCGCCCTTCGCCGGCGTGGTGACGCGCGTGCCGCACGGGGTCGGCGCGGTCGCCGGGCCCGGCGTCGGGCTCGTCCGGATCGAGGACCTCGGTTCGCTGCGGCTGCGCACGACCGTCAGCGAGAGCGAGCTCGAGGCCCTCGCGCTCGGCTCCACCGCCGCGCTCGACGGCCACGGCGGCGCCACGGGCACCATCCGGAGCCTCGTGCGCTCGCTCGACCCGAACACCCGCCGCGCCCCGGTGGAGGCGCTGTTCTCGAACGCGGACGGCCGGCTCATCGCGAATGCCCTCGAGCGCGCGCGGGTGGTCGTCGATCGTCCCCGGCCCGCCCTGCGCTTGCCCTCGACCACGCGGCGCCCGAACGGCACGCTGCTGGTCATCGGCGCGGGCAACCGGGTCGAGGCCCGACCGGTCGAGGCGCAGACCGATCTCGACGGCTCGTGGCTCGTGACCGCCGGACTCACGCTCGAGGACCGCGTGGTGCTCCGGCCCGCCACGGCCCGCGAGGGCGCGGTCGTGATGCCCCTCGAGGGTGCCCGCACCGACACCTCGGTCCCTCAGGCGGTGGCGGCACCATGACCCTCTCCGACGTCTCCATCCGAAGGCCCGTGTTCACGTCGATGATCTCCCTGGGGATCATCGTGCTCGGCGTGCTCGGCTACACGCGCCTCGGCGTGAACTTGTTCCCCGACGTCGAATTCCCGGCCGTCACGGTCACGACCATCTACCCCGGCGCGAGCCCGGCGGAGATGGAGACCCAGGTCACCGAGAAGATCGAGGACGCGGTCGTCTCACTGCCGGGCATCGACCGCATCCAGAGCTGGTCGCGGGACTCGGTGTCGAACGTCGTCATCTTCTTCGATCTCGACGTGGACCCGGTGGAGGGCGCGACCCTCGTGCGCGAGCGCGTGGCGCAGGTCCGGGCCCGGCTGCCCCGGGACGTCCAGGACCCCACGGTGCAGCGCCTCGACATCGGCGCCGCCCCGATCATGACCTACACGCTCAGCGGCGAGGGCTCGACCCTCGAGGCGCTCCGCAACATCGCCGAGGACGACGTGCGTCCGTTCCTCGAGCAGGTGGACGGAGTCGCCCGCGTCACCGTGCTCGGTGGCCGTGACCGGCAGATCCACGTCGACCTCGAGATCGATCGCCTCATCGCGCTCGGCATCACCCCGCTCACCGTCGCGGAGCTGATCGGCCGCGAGAACCTGAGCGTCCCCGCGGGCGGCTTCGACGAGGGCGAACGCCGCATCGCCGTCCGGACGCTCGGGGAATTCCGCTCGCTCGACGAGCTGCGGCAGCTGCCGGTCGGCACCGGGCCGGATGGCTCGCTCGTCCGGCTCACCGACATCGCGGCGGTGGAGGACGGCTTCGCCGACGTCGAGACGATCGTGCGGAGCAACGGCCGGCCCGCCGTGGTGTTCGAGATCCTCAAGGCCTCCGGCTCGAACACCGTCGAGATCAGCCGGCTCGTGCAGGAGCGCCTGACGACCCTGACGCTCCCGCCCGGCGTGACGGCCACGATGGTGGCGAACCAGGCCGACTTCGTCCTCGAGAACGCCCACGAAGTGCAGGTCGCGCTCTTCTTCGGCGGCGCGATGGCGATCCTCATCATCCTGCTCTTCCTGCTGGACCTGCGGAGCACGTTCATCAGCGCGCTCGCGCTGCCGACGAGCGTGCTCGGCGCGTTCTTCTTCATGTACCTGCTCGATTTCACGCTGAACATGATGACGCTGCTGGGCCTGTCGCTCGCGATCGGCCTGCTCATCGACGACTCCATCGTCGTGCGCGAGAACATCATGAAGCACCTCGAGCGGGGCGAGGACCCGGTGACCGCCGCGTCCAAGGGCACGCGCGAGATCACGCTCGCGGTGCTCGCGACCACCGCGACGCTGTGCGCGGTCTTCGTGCCGGTCGCGTTCACCGGCGGCATCGTCGGGCAGTTCTTCCGGGAGTTCGGGCTCACGGTCGCCATCGCGACGATCCTGTCGGCGTGGGTGGCCTTCACCCTGGACCCGATGCTCTCGGCGCGGCTCGCCACGCAGCGGCAGGTCGGCGTGGGCCACGACCCGGACGCGGGGTTCTTCGGCTTCGTGACCCGCCCACTGCGACGCTTCTACGAGTCCCTCGACGCGCTCTACCACGGCCTGCTTGCGTGGATCGTCGCCCGGCGCTGGCGCATGGGCCTGGTGCTCGGCCTCGCGGTCGGCGCGCTCTTCGGGTCGTTCGCGCTCGTTCCGCTGATGGGCAGCGAGTTCACGTCCCCCGAGGACCGCGGGCAGTTCAACGTCGACATCGAGCTCCCTGCGGGCACCCGCCTCGAGGAGACCGCGCGGCTCTCCGAGCGCGCCGAGGCCGAGCTCGCGCGCGTCGAGCACATCACCAACGTCTACGCGCGCGTCGGACTCAACGGCGCGACGAACCAGGTCACCTGGCGCGTCGTGGCCGTGCCGAAGACCGAGCGCGACATCCCGCAGTCGGACCTGGAGCGCGCGGCCCGCGAGGTCATCGAGCGGACCATGCCGGACGCGGAGATCGCCATCTCGCCGCCAGGCATCGTGGAGGGCGGACGCGAGTACGGCATCGAGCTGCACGTCGTGGGCGAGGACCTCGAGGCCATCGCCGACACCGCGCGCTTCTTCGAGGAGACGCTGCGGCGCATTCCCGGCACCCGCGACGTGGACCTGCAGTACGCGCCCGGCAGCCCGCAGCTCGAGGTGCACGTGGACCGCGACCGCGCCTCGCAGCTGCACGTGCCGCTCGTCGTCGCGGCGCGCACCGTGCGGGCCGCCGTCGAGGGCGAGGTCGCCGGCCAGTACCGGGACGGCGAGGACGAGGTCGACATCCGGGTCCGGCTCCGGCCCGAGGACCGCTCGAACGCGCAGCTGATCTCCGATCTCCGGATCCCGACGCCGGGCGGCTTCGTGCCGCTCTCGGACCTCGGCACCGTGAGCCGCGGTGAAGGCCCCGCGGAGATCCAGCGCAGCAACCGCCAGCGCACGATCGTCGTCACGTGCTCGCCCTCGGGCCGCCCCCTCGGGGACGTGCTCGCGGAGTTCGAGCGCCGCATCGCCGATCACCCGATGCCGCCCGGCGTGGGCTACGAGCTCGAGGGCCAGGCCAAGATGATGAACGAGTCGAACGCGAACATGGTGCTCGCGCTGCTGCTCGGGATCGTCTTCATCTACCTGGTGCTCGCGTCGCAGTTCGAGTCGGTGCTGCACCCCATCACGATCATGATGGCGCTCCCGATGGCGTTCGTCGGCGCGTTCGTCGCGCTCTTCCTGACCCACTCGGCGCTCTCGATGGGCGCCACCATCGGGTTCATCCTGCTGATGGGGCTGGTGACGAAGAACGGCATCCTGCTCATCGATCACGCGGTCGTGAAGGTCCGGGAGGAAGGATGGACCCCGGTCGAGGCGATCCTCGACGCCGGCCCGGCGCGCCTCCGCCCGATCGTGATGACCAGCGCCGCGATGGTGCTCGGCATGCTCCCGACCGCGCTCAACGATGGTCCCGGCAGCGAGTTCCGCGCGCCGATGGCGGTGGGCATCATCGGGGGCGTGATCAGCTCCACGCTGCTCACGTTGCTCGTCGTGCCGGTGTTCTACCTGCTCGTCGAGGGGCTCAAGGAGCGCGCCGCGGACGTGTGGGTGCGCTGGGTGCTCGGACAGCCGAGGGCGGCGCGGACCTCGCAGCGGCGCCGGATCGAGCTCGCCTCCGAACCGGAGGAGATCGAGGCCGCCGAGGAGTGATCCGCGCAGGACCGGGGGGCGCTCAGCGCCCCTTGGCGCGCATCCACGCGTCGATGGCGTGGGCGATCGGCGCTGCGAATCGATCGGCGGCCTCGGGCCGCACGGTCATCTCGTCGAAGGGCGTGTACGCCTCCACCAGCAGGTCCCGGCGGACCTCGAGGGAGAGGACCTGACCGGGGTAACGCGCCGAGAAGCGATGCCCCTGCGTGCTCGGATGCATCGCGTAGGTCGCGTTCTCGGCCGCCTCGATCCCGTCCTTCGCGTAGGCCGAGACGAGCGTCGCCGCCATGCCTTCGGGCGCGAGCAGCGCGCCCTCGGGGGTGCGGGTCACGAAGTCGACCTCGGGCCGGACGGGCCACGACTCCCACGTCCCGGGGGCGTGGGCCTCGCGGAGCAAGGTGACGATGGTCTCGTCGATCCGCGGGATCGCCATCGTGCGCGGGCCGTAGGTGTGGGGACTCAGCGCGAAGCCCCCCGCGCCACACACCGCCGCGTAGGCACGCTCGGCGACCTCGACGTACGCGCGGTGAAGCGCGACGAGGGCCTCGATGTCGCGCGGGTCCTTCACGTAGGGCGCGAGCCCCGCGGTCATGCCGCCCCTGGCGAGATCGTCGCCCGCCTCCTCGAGTCGGTTCGCGTCGATGAACGTCCGCGGCAGCAGAGCGCGCACGACCCACGCCTGCCGCCCCGGGTGCGCCTGCACGACCCGCTCGGCCACGCGGCGCCCGTAGTCCCACGCGCCGACGTCGGTGTTCACGTGGAAGAACACGTGCAGGTCGTCCGGCAGCGGCCCGCGCATCGTGGAGCGGACGGCGTCGTAGTGCGCGCGGCGGCAGGCGCCGTGCGGGACCTCGACGAGCAGGTCGGGGGCTGCGTCCGGGTCGGCCGAGGTCCCGACGAGACGCTCGACGTGGACGAGGCCCTCGATGGAGTCGATCGTGGCGGCGCTCATGGCGGTCGAGGGTGCCATCGAGCGCGCGGGTTCGCATCTCGACGGAGCTCGGCCTACCGCGGCGCGGCGCGGACGCTATGCTCGCGCCGTGGCGAGACGCAGGAACGACAGCTCCGGGGCCCGCGGCCGCCGGCCCTCACAGGGAGACGCGGGCCCGCGCCCGTCGAAGGGCCCCGTCGGCAAGGCCCCGAGGGCGGGGGCGGGCAAGGCCGCTTCCACCCGCGGAAAGCCCAAGCGACCCGCCGCCGGAGAGGTCTCCGCCCCCCGCGGAAAGCCCAAGCGACCCGCCGCCGGAGAGG